>NZ_JAQJCJ010000018.1:0-167765 GCF_030182485.1 Rhizobium atlanticum | reverse complement strand
GCCAAGGGCGACATCGTCATCCTCGACAATCTCGGCAGCCATAAGGGCCAAGCTGTCCGTCGTGCCATCCGGGCCGCAGGCGCGCACCTCTTCTTCCTGCCGCCTTACAGCCCGGACCTCAATCCCATCGAGCAAGTCTTTGCCAAGCTCAAGCACCTAATTAGGAGAGAACAGCCTCGCACAGTCGAAGCGACATGGCGCAAGGCTGGTGAAATGCTCGACTGCTTCTCGCCAGCAGAATGCGCAAACTACCTCACAAACTCAGGATATGCTTCCGTATGAAAGCAGCAGGCTCTAGCTGCCCCAGGCGGGTTCATAAAGGCTCCTTATGCCCAACGCTCTTTGGCGGCAGTCATCAACGGTTTTAGAGCAACGCCATTCATCGTGTTGCTCGTCGCGCTGTTACCCCTCACTCGGTTGATCACAGGAACCACAATCGGGGTGTGGGCCGCGGTCGTGCCGCTTTCAATAAGTGCGACGCCGTTCTTCGCTAGAATTGCGGAAGTCAGCCTGCGCGAGGTCGATGGCGGGCTGATTGAGGCAGCCCAGGCCATCGGCTGCAGGAGATGGCATATCGTCAGGCACGTCCTGCTTCCGGAGGCGCTTCCTGGAATCGTTGGCGGCTTCACGATCACCATCGTCAGCATGATCGGTGCCTCAGCGATGGCAGGTGCCGTGGGTGCAGGAGGCCTGGGTGATATGGCAATCCGGTACGGGTATCAGCGTTTTGACACGACGGTTATGGTGGCGGTAATCGTCGTGCTCATTGCCTTGGTATGTGTCGTACAGCTTGGCGGCGACGCTGTAGTACGCCGCCTGAAGGCACGATGAGGTCAATGATGGCTGACAATGTGTCTCATCGGCCGGTTGAAAATCGACTACCGCGTCCACCCGCAAAGCCGCATTTGATCACAAGCGACCTCGAGGCCCTGGCAATAGCGGAAAAATTGGCCGCGCGTTTCAAAATCGGGGCGTCGTCACGAGACCGCGAACGACGACTGCCTTGGGATGAAATAGAGGAATACACTGCGAGCGGTCTTGGCGGTATCACGGTTCCAGGCGAGTTTGGCGGCGCTGATGTCTCGTTGGTAACTGTCGCGAAGGTGTTTGAAACGCTGTGTGAGGCCGATCCATCCCTCGGCCAACTTCCGCAAAATCAGTTCGGCGTGCTCGCTTTGCTCCGTGATATCGGGGCCGAGACCCAAAAGACCCGCATTTTCGGTGACGTGCTCAACGGTCATCGGATTGGAAATGCCGGACCGGAGAAAGGCAGCCGGCTGGTTACGGCGAGCACAACTCGACTATCGATGGTCAACGGAGAGTCGAGGCTCACGGGGAGGCGTTTCTATTCGACCAGTGCAATATTCGCCCATTGGATTCCAACCCGTGCGGTTGATGACGACGATAACCCAGTCCAGGTCTGGCTTCGTCGAGACCAGCCCGGTGTGAAGGTTGTCGACGACTGGTCTTCCTTCGGGCAACGGACAACGGCAAGCGGATCGGTCATCTTCGACGACGCAGCGGCCGATCCCGATCTTATTTTCCGGATGGCCGAGTTCAAGGACAGGCCGGGGCTCGCCGGTCCCACTTCGCAATTGATACAGGCCGCGATCGATTGCGGCATTGCTGGCGCGGCAATATCCGATGCGGTGTCCTTCGTTCGAGACCGGGTACGCCCTTGGGTCGATTTCGGCGGCGAGCGCGCCGCGGACGACCCGACTATCATCCACGAAATAGGAAACCTTTACACGAGCTACCATGCGGCCCAGGAGGTACTCTATGAGGCCGCTGCCGCGCTAGATGAGATCGCGAGGCGGCCTGTGACCGAACGTTCCAGCGCAGAGGCCTCTGTAGCGGTGGCGAACGCAAAGATACTCACGACCGAAGTCGCGCTGGAGGCAAGCGAGATGCTTTTCGATCTAGCGGGTTCCTCGGCCACGCGCGCCTCCCACAATCTTGACCGCCATTGGAGGAATGCAAGAACGCACACTCTGCACGATCCGGTTCGTTGGAAGTATCACCTTGTGGGCAATTTCGAACTGAACGACATTTTTCCCAAGCGGCATCAATGGAACTAGTGATGAGTGATGAAGCAAAAGCTGCCGCGCCGGCCCCTCGGCCGTCAGGTGTCCCGCCGGTCATTGGTAGCCATGTGCAAGCCCTCGAAGTAGCCGATAAGCTCGCCGCCGGTTTTGCGGTGACGGCTTCCGAAAGGGATCGCGGCCGCGAACTTCCCTGGAGCGAGGTTGAACAGTTCTCCCAGAGTGGCCTTTGGGGTGTCACCGTTCCAAAGGAGTTCGGCGGCCCGGCGCTCGGCTCCAAGACGGTCGCGGATATCATATCGACGATCGGGGCGGCCGACGGATCGCTTTCGCAGATTCCTCAGAACCATTTCTATGCCCTTGAGGTGCTACGCGTCGGCGGAAGCTGGGAGCAGAAGCGCTTTTTCTACGATCGCGTCCTCGCCGGCGAGCGTTTTGGCAATGCGCTTGCGGAGATTGGCAATAAGGATTTCAAAAGAAGAACCTCCTTGCGCCAGGAGAACGGCGATTGGATCGTCAGCGGGCGCAAATTCTATTGCACCGGGGCGATCTTTGCGCATTGGATACCGACCCTTGCTGTCGCGCAGGAGGGAGGCGGGCAGGTTTCCTATCTGGTGATGGTTCCAAGATCATCGGACGGCGTCGCCGTCATCGACGACTGGGACGGCTTCGGGCAGCGCGTAACCGGCAGCGGCTCCGTGACGTTCGATAACGTTCGCGTCGAAGAACGGTGGATCATACCATTCCAGGCTTCGTTCGATACGCCGACTACGATCGGGCCTTTCGCCCAGCTGATGCACGCGGCCATTGATTACGGCATCGGCGTCGGAGCACATGAAGAAATGAAGCGCTTCGTCCGCGAGCGAGCCAGGCCGTGGATTGACGCCAATGTCGGTAGAGCCTCCGACGACCCGCTAACGGTCAGCGCAGTGGGCCAGGTGAACGTCAAGCTAAAAGCCGCCGCGGCATTGTTGCGTCGGGCATCCCGCTTTGTGCATGACGCACAATCCACGCCGACAGAAGCCACGGTAGCCGCGGCATCGGTGGCAGTAGCCGAAGCCAGAATTCTAACGACAAAAGCTGGTCTGCTGGCCGCAACGAAATTGTTCGAATTGTCAGGCACCTCCGCCACGGCGAGTGAGCTTAACCTCGACCGATACTGGCGCAATGTCAGAACGCACACACTCCACGACCCGGTTCGTTGGAAGTACCAGGCTATCGGAAACTATTACCTAAATGAGCGCGCCCCGCCGCGACACGGTGCCATCTAGGCGATTTTACGATGACAAAAAAACTGCTGATCAACGCGTTCAACATGAATTCGGTGGGCCACATCAATCACGGTCTATGGGCGCACCCGCGTGATCAATCCCACAAATACAAGACACTCGACTATTGGACGTCGCTTGCGAAGACGCTCGATCGCGGTCTTTTCGACGGAATTTTCCTGGCGGATATCGTTGGCGTCTACGATGTTTATCAGGGATCAGCCGATCTGACGCTCCGGGAATCGATCCAGCTGCCTGTCAATGATCCACTCTTGCTGATCTCGGCAATGGCGGCCGTGACACAACACCTTGGTTTCGGTGTCACCGTAAACGTGAATGGTGAGCCGCCCTATCTGTTTGCGCGCCGGATGTCGACCCTCGACCACCTTACCGGGGGTCGGCTTGGGTGGAACATCGTTACGGGCTATCTCGACAGTGCGGCGCGTGCGGTCGGGCAAGACGCGCAATCGGAGCATGACAGCCGATATGAGCGGGCCGACGAGTACCTCGAGGTCCTCTATAAGCTCTGGGAGGGGAGCTGGTCAGACGAGGCCGTCTTGCTGGACAAGGAAGGCCGCAGATACGCAGATCCGAACAGAGTGAGGCCGGTCATGCACGATGGCCTCTACTACAAGGCCACCGGTTATCATTTGGCGGAGCCTTCCCCTCAACGCACGCCGGTCCTTTATCAGGCCGGCACCTCGGGTCGTGGAAAGGAATTCGCTGCGAAGCATGCGGAATGTGTATTCATCACCGCAGTCGACAAGGCAGCCGCTCGCAAGACCGCGCGCGCCATCCGCGAGGGAGCGGTCAGTGCCGGTCGGAATGCCGACGATGTAAAGATATTCGTCGGCATAACGGTCATAACCGGCGCGACACGGAGCGCGGCGCAGGATCTATACCGGGATTATCTCAGCTACGCCAACCCCGAAGCCGGGCTGGCTCACTTTTCTGCTGGCACCGGGATCGACCTCTCCAGGTTCGGGCTGGACGAACCGATCTCCTACGGAACCTCCAACTCCATCCAATCTGTCACTCAGCTGGCGCAGGAGAAGCGTTGGACGAAGCGTCAGCTTTTGGAGGAACTCAAGATTGGAGGGCGCTATCCACTCATCGTAGGGGATGGCGACAGCGTGGCGTCGGAGATGATTTCGTGGATGGACGAGGGCGAGATCGACGGCTTCAATCTCACCAGAACTGTCGTTCCGGAGAGCTACGAGGATTTCGTCAATCACGTCGTTCCGAGATTACAGGAGCGCGGACGATACAAAACCGCTTATTCGGACGGTACGCTGAGGAAGAAGCTTTTCGGAGCAGGGGACCGACTGCCAGATCGGCATTTTGCTCGCTCGTTCGCGATCTGACCTTACATTTCGGTCGGCTCTCGACAGCAACAAGCAGTCAGTTGTTAGAACAGGATTTGGAAAGGCGGTGCGACAAGTGAAGCGCCTCCTTGTGGGGAGGGGTGTCCTGCCTGGTGACTACGACGCCGGCTTTCCCAGCGCCCTTTCCATCGCCGGATACAGGCCTTCCTTCAGGCTGATCTCGTCGAAGGGGCCGACGCGTTTGTAGAGGATGGTGCCGTCCGTGCCGACGAGGTAGCTTTCCGGAATGCCGTACACGCCCCAGTCGATCGCCGCCTTGCCGTTCGGATCGATTCCGATCGCCTGATAGGGATTGCCGAGTTCGCCGAGGAAGCGCAGGGCGTTCTCGTTCTTGTCCTTGTAATTGATGGCGACAATGTTTAGCCGGCCGTCTTTCGCCAGTTCCTTCAGGATAGGGTGCTCGTCGCGGCAGGGGATGCACCATGAGGCGAAGACGTTGACGAGGGTCAGCTTGCCGCTGACTGCGGCGTCGGTCAGCGCCGGCAGGTTGGCGCCCTCGAGCGGAGGAAGGCTCAGCGACGGCGCCTTGGTGCCGATCAGGGCGGAAGGGATTTCGGCGATGTTCTTGCCGTGGAAATCCTGGTCGTAGAGCATCTTCGCGGCCGTCGCGGCAATGCCGCCGAACACGATCAGCGGCAGAAGCGCCAGTGCATAGCGGCCAAATCCACGTGGCTTGGCAGTTTTGGTATCGGGCGTCTCGGTCATTCGCCATCCTTTGGCCGCGCCGAGCGGCGGCGGATACCGGCGGCTTCGAGCCTTGCAAGCTCGCGGCGGCGCGCCCGGCCGTCGGCCCAGGTCCACAGGATGACGGCGATCGTCACCAAAGCGGCGATGCCATAGGATGCATAGACATAGAAGGCGTGCGGCACGGCCTATTCCTCCCGGCTCGCCATGCGGGCGGCGAGACGGCGCTGGGCGGCGACACGGCGGCGCCAGATCTCGTTTCTCATGGCCATGATATGCAGCGTGAAGAACAGCAGGGTGAAGGCGATCGCCATGACGAAAAGCGGGCGCAGGAATTCCGGATCAATCGCCGGGCCGCCAAGGCGCATCACGCTTGCCGGCTGATGCAGCGTGTTCCACCAGTCGACGGAAAACTTGATGATCGGGATGTTGACGAAGCCGACCAGGATGAGCACGGCGCAAACGCGCGCCGCCCGCGACGGATCGTCGATGGCGCGGCTCAGCGCAATGAGGCCGAGATACATCAGGAAGAGGATGAAGACGGAGGTCAGCCTGGCATCCCAAACCCACCAGGTGCCCCACATCGGCTTGCCCCAGAGCGAACCGGTGACGAGCGCAATCAGGGTGAAGGCGGCGCCGAGCGGAGCTGCGGCCTTGGCGGAGACATCGGCGAGCGGGTGGCGCCAGACGAGCGTGCCGATCGCCGAGAGGCTCATGATCGTGTAACACATCATCGACAGCCAGGCGGCAGGCACATGGATATACATGATGCGCACGGTCTCGCCCTGCTGGTAATCGCCTTCTGTCGCAAAGCTCAGATAAAGGCCGACCGCAAAACAGAGGGTAGTGATGCCGGCCAACCAGGGAATGATGCGCGCCGCCAGCGCGAGAAACCGCGTCGGGTTGGCGAGATCGCTGATTTTGCTGATGGCAAGGCTGGTTTGGCTCATGGGCGCTTTCCTTACCTTGAACCGGCTTTTCCCGCAATCGAAAGGCATTCAATCCGCCGTGTTTCGCAGCGCCAGAGCGGCGGCGGCCGGGCCGATGACCGCGAAGAAGAGCGTCAGTGCGATCAATATCAGGAAGGGCGGCAGGAATGGCGCTGGTTCTTCGACCGCAGCATAGGTGGCGCTGACGCCGAAGATCAGCACGGGGATGGTCAGCGGCAGCACGAGGATCGAGACCAGCAGGCCGCCGCGGGGCAGAGCGACGGCGACGGCAGCGCCGACGGCGCCGATGAAGGTGATCGCCGGCGACCCGACGAAGAGCGTCAGCACTGTGGCGCCGATCGCCCTCTCGTCCATGTTCATGAACAGGCCGAGCAGCGGCGAAGCGATGACCAGTGGCAGGCTGGTCGCGGTCCAGTGGGCGAAGCATTTGAGGAGCACGGTCAGGACAAGCGGCGTTTCCTGCATCAGCATCAAGTCGAGCGATCCATCGTCGCGCTCGGCCTGGAACAGGCGGTCGAGGCCGAGAAGGGCAGCGAGCAGTGCGCCGATCCAGACGATGGCGGGGCCGATGCGGGAGAGAAGCTTGAGGTCAGGGCCGACGCCGAAAGGGATGACGGCGACGACGGTCAGGAAGAACAACACGCCGATCAGTGCGCCGCCGCCGGCGCGAATCGAGAGTTTGAGGTCGCGGAGGAAGAGGGCGGTCATGCGGGGTGGCTCTCTGCATCTACGGAGGACGGGGCACCCCCCTCTGCCCTGCCCGGCATTTCCCCCACAAGGGGGGAGATCGGCCGGGGGCGCGCTCTTGCCCCCATCAAACGCAGCGGATGAGGGGAGCCGATTTGTGCAGGATTAAGCTTTCGCAAAGTCGGCGCATCTTGCCGATCTCTCCCCTTGTGGGGGAAATGCTCGGCAGGGCAGAGGGGGGGGACCACACGGAAAACCATCACCCCCACACCCCCTGATCCACACCG
Organism: Rhizobium atlanticum; assembly: GCF_030182485.1. NCBI lineage: Bacteria > Pseudomonadati > Pseudomonadota > Alphaproteobacteria > Hyphomicrobiales > Rhizobiaceae > Rhizobium > Rhizobium atlanticum. The sequence goes on along the minus strand of NZ_JAQJCJ010000018.1, from coordinate 160,462 downwards.
GCGAAGCCCGTCATCTTCATTTCCTGCACAGTCTTCAGCCCCAGCGGCTGATGCGTTGCCGCGAGCACGATTCCACCCTTGGCCAGATGCGCCTCGATCAGTGCGGCAAACAGCCGGTCGGCGCTCGCATCCAGTGCCGCCGTGGGTTCATCGAGGATCCAGATGGGGCGGTGGGCGACGAGCAGCTTGGCGAAGGCGAAGCGGCGCTGCTGGCCGGCGGAGAGATAGCCGAAGGGAAGGTGGGTGATCCCTAAGAGGCCGACGGCTTCGGCGGCGTCTTCGAGAGGGAGGCCGGCGGCGCCCGGGCTGCTGAGGAAGGACTGCCAAAATTCCAAATTCTCTGCAACCGTAAGTTCATTCTTCATCGCATTTCGGTGGCCTAGGTAGTGGCTGACCTCGCCCGGATGGCGGCCTTGAGGGCTCTTATCGCGGAAGATGACAGTTCCCTTTTCGGGCTTGAGAAGACCGGCGGCAACGCGCAGCAAAGTGGATTTTCCCGATCCATTTTTGCCGGTCAGGACAAGGGCTTCTCCTGCTGTCAAGTGAAAGGAAATGTTTACGAAAATGAGATCCTCACCGCGCCTTGCAGCCAGATTTTCGGCAGTGAGTTGCATGCGTCGGCTCTTTCTTCGTTTCGGCTCGCGGGAGGGTCAAAAAATCTCCGATTTTGACCGTGGTCGGGTATGGCAAGTTTTTAGGAAATTATCTATAAGACCGGCAACCACGCCAGCGGTCGGCGTGAATTTCATCCTTGTGCCGAACTTGGAGCGTCTGCTTCACGTGCGGACAGCGGAAATGGCCGTACCCGCATCCTGATGTGCATTAAGTGCATAGGCGTTCGCACGACTGTGTTGGCTATCAGAACGGGGTCTCTCGTGTCTAAATCTCTTGACAGTTTCAATTGTCGTTCCACGCTTTCCGTGAACGGGAAGGACTATGTCTATTACAGCCTGCCCAAGGCTGAGGCAAACGGTCTGGCCGGCGTATCGAAGCTTCCCTATTCGATGAAAGTGCTGCTCGAAAACCTGCTGCGCTTCGAAGACGGCCAGTCGGTCACCAAGGAGCACATCCTCGCCGTCGCCGCGTGGCTGAACAACAAGGGTGCGGTCGAAAACGAAATCGCCTATCGCCCGGCGCGCGTGCTGATGCAGGACTTCACCGGCGTTCCCGCCGTCGTCGATCTGGCCGCGATGCGCGACGCGATGGTGTCGCTCGGCGGTGATCCCGAGAAGATCAACCCGCTCGTTCCCGTCGATCTCGTCATCGACCACTCCGTCATCGTCGACGAATTCGGCACGCCGCAGGCTTTCGCCAAGAATGTCGAGCTGGAATATCAGCGCAACGGCGAACGCTACCGCTTCCTGAAGTGGGGCCAGCAGGCATTCAAGAACTTCCGGGTCGTTCCCCCCGGCACCGGGATCTGTCACCAGGTCAACCTCGAATATCTCGGCCAGACCGTCTGGACCAAGGAAGAGGACGGCGAGACGATCGCTTATCCGGATACCTGCGTCGGCACCGACAGCCACACGACGATGATCAACGGTCTCGGCGTTCTCGGCTGGGGTGTGGGCGGTATCGAGGCCGAAGCCGCCATGCTCGGCCAGCCGGTTTCGATGCTTCTGCCCGAAGTAATCGGCTTCAAGCTGACCGGCAAGCTCAAGGAAGGTGTCACCGCGACCGACCTCGTTCTGACCGTCGTGCAGATGCTGCGCAAGAAGGGTGTCGTTTCCAAGTTCGTCGAATTCTTCGGCCCCGGCATGGACAACATGCCGCTCGCCGACCGTGCGACGATCGGCAACATGGGTCCGGAATACGGCGCGACCTGCGGCTTCTTCCCGGTTGACGGCGAAACCATCAACTATCTCACCATGTCCGGCCGCACGCATGATCGCATCGCGCTTGTCGAAGCCTATTCGAAGGCCCAGGGCATGTGGCGAGAAGGCGACGGTTCCGACCTCGTCTTCACCGATACGCTGGAGCTCGACCTCGGCGACGTCGTGCCGTCGATGGCAGGCCCCAAGCGTCCGGAAGGCCGCATCGCGCTTGAAAACATCGCTTCCGGTTTCGCGACATCGATGGAAGCCGACTACAAGAAGCCCGGGCAGCTCAACAACCGCTATGCAGTCGAAGGCACCGATTTCGATCTCGGCCATGGTGACGTCGCGATTGCCGCCATCACCTCCTGCACCAACACCTCCAACCCGTCGGTGCTGATCGCTGCCGGCCTTCTCGCCCGCAACGCCGTTGCCAAGGGGCTGAAGACCAAGCCGTGGGTCAAGACGTCGCTCGCGCCCGGATCGCAGGTCGTCGGCGAATATCTCGCCAAGTCGGGCCTGCAGGCCGACCTCGATAAGCTCGGCTTCAACCTCGTCGGCTTCGGCTGCACCACCTGCATCGGCAATTCCGGTCCGCTGCCGGCGCCGATCTCCAAGACGATCAATGACAAGGGTCTGATTGTTTCCGGCGTGCTCTCCGGCAACCGCAACTTCGAAGGCCGCATCTCGCCCGACGTCCAGGCGAACTATCTCGCGTCGCCGCCGCTCGTCGTCGCCTACGCTCTTGCCGGCACGGTCCAGAAGGACCTGACCAAGGAGCCAATCGGCGAAGACCAGAACGGTAACCCTGTTTACCTCAAGGACATCTGGCCGACCTCGCACGAGGTGCAGGAGTTCATTCAGAAATACGTCACCCGCGAACTCTACGAAACCAAGTATGCCGACGTTTTCAAGGGTGATGCCAACTGGCAGGCCGTCCAGGTCCCGCCGGGCCAGACTTATGCCTGGGACGACAACTCCACCTATGTCCAGAATCCGCCCTATTTCGTCGGCATGGGCAAGAAGGGCACCGGCGTCTCCGACATCAAGGGCGCCCGCGTCCTCGGCCTGTTCGGTGACAAGATCACCACCGACCACATCTCTCCGGCCGGTTCGATCAAGGCGGCATCGCCGGCCGGCGCATACCTCATCGGCCATGACGTTGCCGTTGCCGACTTCAACCAATACGGCACGCGGCGCGGCAACCATGAAGTGATGATGCGCGGCACCTTCGCCAATATCCGCATCCGCAATCACATGCTTGGCCCGAACGGCAAGGAAGGCGGCTACACGATCCACTATCCGTCGAAGGAAGAGACATCGATCTATGACGCCGCCATGCAGTACAAGGCCGAAGGCGTGCCGCTCGTCATCTTTGCCGGCGTCGAATACGGCAACGGCTCCTCGCGCGATTGGGCTGCCAAGGGCACCAACCTGCTCGGCGTCAAGGCCGTGATCGCCCAGAGCTTCGAGCGCATCCATCGCTCGAACCTGGTCGGCATGGGCGTCATCCCCTTCGTCTTCGAAGAGGGCACGACCTGGCAGAGCCTCGGCCTCAAGGGCGACGAGCTCGTCACCATCGAGGGGCTGGACAAGATCAAGCCGCGCGAGAGGAAGATCGCCAAGATCACCTATGGCGACGGCACGGTGAAGGAAGTTCCGCTGCTGTCGCGCGTCGATACGCTCGACGAGGTGATCTACCTCAACAATGGCGGCATCCTGCAGACGGTTCTGCGTGATCTCGCTGCCTGATTGTCGAGCATGATGCCGAAAAGTGTGAGCGGTTTTCGGACAACATCATGCTCTGCTTCTTTGATGTAGATCCGGATTCAGATTTTAGGCCGAATCGGCCTGAAATCATCCGGATCTAGGAGCTTGCTATGATAATGGCGGCCGCCGGAGAGCAATTTCCGGCGGCTCTTCTTTGCGGCGACAGTATTCGATGGGGCTCACGATGATTTGTTTTCAGCGCCTTCCGGGCGAGCTACGTCTCACCCGTTCGTGACTTTTCGTTTGGATCCGGAAGGATTATTCCTACGGTCATGTCTCAGAGCCTTCGGTTCCTAAACGCCGCCGGCGCTGAAAAAGAGGTGCAGGTGAATGTCCCCCCGTTTCTTGATTCCGCTGGTCGCCGGCGTTGCTCTTGCAGGCTCGGCGCATGCCGAAGACGGCAAGCCCAAAGGCGTCGTCGAGCTTTTCACGTCGCAAGGCTGCTCCTCCTGTCCTCCCGCTGATGCCGCCTTCCGCAAGCTGGTGAACCAGGGCGATGTTATCGCGCTCGCCTATCACATCGACTACTGGAATTATCTCGGCTGGGCCGATACGCTGAGCTCGAAGGAAAATACCGAGCGGCAGTATGGCTATGCCAGGACGATGGGTCGCAGCAACGTCTATACGCCGCAGGCCATCGTCAATGGGCGCGGCCATTTGGCCGGCGCCGATCTCACCGGCATCAACAGCAAGATCGACACCTACAGCAGCGAAGGCAATGGGCTGACCGTTCCCGTCAGCGCGGCGATGCGCGGCGACGAGCTGGAGATCAAGATCGGTGCCGGACAGGGCAAGGCCAATGTCGTCATGGTCTATTTCGACAAGGAGAAGACAATCGACGTTGAAAAAGGGGAAAACAGCGGAAAGAAAATCTCCTATCTGCACAGCGTAACCAACGTCGAAACCGTCGGCATGTGGGATGGCAAGGCGACCAGTCTGACGCTACCGGCGAGCGTCTTGCAGCGGCCGCAGCTCGAGGGCTGCGCAATCCTGCTACAGTCGGCCACGGCCGACGGCGATCCGGCGGCGATCCTCGGCGCGACCGTGGTGATGGCGGGAAAAAGCATCTGATATTTCACCCGAGTACGGGTGAAATGCGGGCGGCCCGGCCGAGCGTATTCGGGGCTGGGGTTAAGGTCGATACGCTCCGCCGGGCCCTTTGGCGCGCTGGCGCCAAACCGGGATGCATAAATCTCCCGCAAATGAGGCGCTGTTTTGACTGAAATGCGGCACTGGGGAGAAAGCATTGCTTGGTCCCCAGCGAACGTGACTGGACGTGCGGCGAATGGAAGGAGCGCCGCTCTTGCAATTTGCGGCGGCTCGGGCAAACTGTCACTCTCCTGTCACAAGCGGAGGCCTTGGAGACCTGATGACAGATCAGCCGGATTTGCGACACGGCGAAAGCCGCTCCGTCGACAATAGTTCCTCGGTCATCGTCGATCTCAGGGAATACAAACAAAGCAAGGACCCGCTTCCGGTGACTTTCCACCGGCGCGAGCTGGATGCGATCCTGTGGATCTACGGCCGCATGGTGGGCGAGGGGGAATGGCGTGATTACGCCATCGACCATCTGAAGGACAGAGCGGTCTTTTCCGTCTTCAAGCGCTCCGGCGAGATGCCACTCTTCCGGATTGAGAAGAACCCGAAGCTTGCCGCCAAGCAGGGTGCCTATTCCGTGATCAATATCAACGGCATGATCCTGAAGCGCGGACACGAGTTGAACCAGGTCCTCAAGGTATTCGACAAAACCTTGAAACTCGTGGACAAATAACTCTTATCAGCCCGCAAACAGCGTACCGGGGTAGGTGGAGGGATTCGGATCGGTTGTCATGCCCTCGCCGAGGCTGCGCTGCATGAGCATCGTGTCCAGCCAGTGGCCGTGCTTGTAGCCGGTGCCCTTCATCAGGCCGACCTCCACAAAACCTGCCTTCAGATGAAGCGCGATCGAGGCCGGGCTCGCGCCACCGATGACGGCTACCATCTGACGAAAACCAAGCGCGGTGCAGCGGTCGATCAGCTCGATCATCAGTGCCTTGCCGATGCCACGGCCGCGGGCTTCGCGGGCCAGGTAGATTGAATCCTCCACCATCCAGCGATAGGCGGGGCGGGTGCGGAAGGCCGACGCATAAGCGTAGCCCAGGAGTTTTCCGTCCGCATCGGCCGCGGCGATGTAGGGATATTGCTGACTGACTATCGTGGAAAAACGCTGGGCCATTTCGGCCTCGGAGGGCGGCGCAATCTCGTAGCTTGCAACGCCATTCAGGACCGAGTCACCATAGATCTCCGTGATGGCGGGGATGTCGGCTTGGGCGGCGTTGCGCAGGAGGAAGGACATCGGGGCGGCAGGTCCATCGGAAGAGCAGGCTCCTCTAAAATCATCCCTGCGAAACCGGCGCAACAAAAAAGGCGGCCAAAGCCGCCTTTTCGATCTCATTGCGCCTGTTATCTGCGGTTGCCCATGAACTGCAGCAGGAACATGAAGAGGTTGAGGAAGTCGAGGTAAAGCGTCAGTGCGCCCATGATCGCCTTGCGACCGGCGACAGCGACGTCATCGGCTTCATAGTAGAGTTCCTTGATCCGCTGCGTGTCGTAGGCGGTGAGGCCTGCGAAGATCAGCACGCCGATCACCGAGATCGCAAACTGCAGCGCGGATGAAGCCAGGAAGATGTTGACGAGCGAGGCGATGATCAGGCCGAAGAGACCCATGATCAGGAACGAACCCATCGCCGACAGGTCACGCTTCGCGGTATAGCCGTAAAGCGACAATGCGCCGAAGGAGGCGGCGGTGACGAAGAAGGTCTGAACGACGCTCTGGCCGGTATAGACCAGGAAGATCGACGAGAGCGACAGCCCTACCAGGGCGGCGTAGATCCAGAAGGTGGTCTGGGCGGCGGAGACGCTCATCTGATGAATGCGGAAGCTCAGGAAGAAGACGACCGCAAGGGGGGCAAGGATGACGACCCAGCGCAACGGCGACTGGAACAGAAGCGCGCCAAACTGGGTGAGCTGGCCGTCCTGGACCGCGAAGTTGAATCCGAGATATGCGGCCACGCCGGTGATCGCCAGGCCGAGCGCCATCAGGTTGTAGACCTTGAGCATATATGCGCGCAGGCCTTGATCAATCATCTCGCCGGTCTGGACGCGGCTTTGATAGTTACGAAGATCAGCCATAGTTTCCTCTTACAAGCTCCGAAGGAGATACGGTGTCGGGGTTCTCGACCCGGGCGCCGCTGCGGAGCTCCAGCATGCCTGCAGACAATATGAGGCTTTCGCCCTTTGCAAACAAGGGCCTGCAACGGCGCGGCCGGTTAAATCGCCGTAAGGTGAAGGCCTTGGGACAGCTTCAAAGCTCGCGCAGCACGGGCGCCGCCTTCTGCCCGAGGATGCGCCAGGTGCCGATGAGGCCGATGCCGACTGTCAGAACGAGTGCCGTCACCAGCGTCAGGCCCGCCACGTCAGGCAGGAAGGCAGACGGCAGTCGCATGATGCGGGCGACGATGAACCAGGCGGCGATGGCGCCGGCAAAGAGTGCGAAGATCGCAGTCGCCAGTCCGAGGATCAGATATTCGTAGCTGAAGGCACGAATCAGCATGGCGCGGGTGGCGCCGAGCGTCTTCAGCACCACCGCATCGTGGGTGCGCGTCCTGTTGCCGGCGGCGAGCGCACCGGCCAGGACAAGAATCGAGGCGATGAGCGCCACCGATGCGGCGGCACGGATCGCTGTCGCAAGCTGCTCGACGAGCTGGTTGACGATGTCGATCGCGTCCTTGACTCGCACGCTGGTGATCGTCGGATAGGTATTGGTGACGGATTTCAGGATCGCCGCATCTTCGGCCGGCGTCGAGGAGGGATCGGTCAGGGTCGCCAGCCAGGCATGCGGGGCGCCGCGGAAGGTGTTCGGTGAGAAGACCATCACAAAATTGATCGACAGTGATTCCCATTGGACGCGGCGCAGATTGGCAATCTTTGCCGTGATATTGCGCCCCAGCACGTTCACGGTCACCGTGTCTCCGATCTTGAGCCCGAGTTCATGCGCCTCTTCCGAGGAGAAGGAGACGAGCGGCTCGCCGCTATAATCCTTGTGCCACCAGATGCCTTCGGTGAGGGCGGCATTTTCCGGCAGCGTGTCGGCGTAGGTGATGCCTCGATCGCCGTTCAGCACCCATCGGCCGGCGGCCGGCACATTCATCTTGGTGACGTCTTCGCCGTTGAAGGCAACGATCCGGCCGCGCAGCATCGGCACCTCCATCAACTTGCCCTTCGGCGCCTGCGTCTGGACAAGATTGCGGAAGGCGTCGACCTCGGCACTCTGAATATCGACGAAGAAGAAGTTGGGTGCACCCTCGTTCATTCGGCCGGTCAGCTGCTGGCGCAGGTTGCCGTCGATCAGGGTCAGGGTCACCAGCAACGCCAGGCCAAGGCCGAGCGAGAGCACGACCGATGGCGTCAGCGCGCCGGGGCGGTGGATGTTGCCGATTGCGAGCCTGAGCGCCGGCGAATGAACGCGCGGGCTGCGGCGCGCGAGCCAGGCGATCAAGGCGGCGACGAGGCGCAGGACGACGAAGGCGAAGACGATTGCGCCGACGAAGACGACGGCGATGAAACGATCATAGGCGGTGAGGATGGCAAGGCCGGCAAGGGCAGCCATGAAGAGGGCGGCAAGCAGGATATAGGGCCAGGACGGTAGACGGCGGGCCTCAAAACCCTGCTCGCGGAAGAGCGCGGTGGCCGGTACTTCGCGGGCATGGCCGAGCGGCAGAATGGCGAAGGCGAGCGTGGTCAGGATGCCGAAGAGCGTCGCAAGCAGCAGGGCACTGGGATAGAGGGTCGGCTCGGTCGAGACCGGCAGGAACTGCGCCAGGAACTGTGCTGCAAAGATCGGCGACAGGGCGCCGATGACCAGGCCGGCCATAATGCCGCCAAGGGCGATGATGGCGATCTGAAAGAGATAAATCAGAACGACGACGGCGGCCGGAGCGCCGAGGCATTTGAAGGTGGCGATGGTGGTGCGCTTGGAATCGAGGAAAGCACGCACGGCGTTGGCGACGCCAACACCACCGACGATCAGGGCTGTGAGGCCGACCAGCGTCAGAAATTGCGAGAAACGGGTGATGTTTTCAGTGAGCGAGGGTGCTGCGCGGTCGCTGGTGCGGATCGCCCAGCCGGCAGAGGGAAACTCCTTGGAGGCACGCGCCTGGATGCCCGACATGGCGCGCTTGTCTTCCAATCGGATCTTATAGGCGTGTTCAACCAGACTTCCGGTCTGGATCAGCCCCGAGGCTTCGAGCGCCTGTCGGCTGACAAGCAGACGAGGCGCAAAACCGAAGCCTTCCGACAGCGCGTCCGGCTCGGTCTTCACTGTACCGGTAATGCTGAGCTTGACATTCCCGAGCAGCAATTCGTCGCCGATCGCAAGGCCGAGCCGATCGAGAAGCAGCGGGGCGGCGACCGCGCCATAGGTGCCGCCTTGGCCGGAAAGCAGGGCTGCAAGCGGATAGTCCGGTTCGGCGACGAACCTGCCGTAGAGCGGATAGGCGTCATCGACCGCCTTGACCTCGACCAGCGCCTGATCAGAACCGTCGGGCTTGCGGGCCATCGAGCGCAGACCCGTTGAAACCGAAACGGTTCCGAGGCCCTGAAGGAAGCTCATTTCCTGAGGTGTCGCCTGGCGATTGTTGAGTTCGAAGCGGACGTCGCCCGCCAGCAGTTCCTGCCCCTGCGACGCGATCGTGTCGGTGATCGACTGCGAAACGGAATTGACGGAGGCGATCGCCCCGGTGCCGAGTGCGATGCAGGCCAGGAAGATATAGAAGCCGCGGATGCCGCCTCGCAACTCGCGAAGCGCCAGGCGAAAAGCGAGCGCGACGCGTGGCGTGACCATGCTCATGCGATTGCCGCTTCGCTGCGGCGGGCAGCGCTGTCGCCCTCGATCCTGCCGGAACGGACGCGGATCTGGCGCGAGCAGCGGTTTGCAAGCGAGACGTCGTGGGTGACGAGAAGCAGGGTCATGCCGCGCTCGGCCTGCTTGGCGAAAAGAAGGTCGGCGATCTGTCGGCCGGTCTCGGTATCGAGATTGCCTGTGGGCTCGTCGGCAATCAGCAAGGCGGGCGAAGGAGCGAGCGCTCTGGCAATCGCCACGCGCTGCTGCTCGCCGCCGGAAAGCTGGCAGGGATAGTGGTTCAGCCGTTCCCCGAGACCGACCGAACTCAGTTCGCGATGGGCGATTTCGAAGGCGTTGCTGATATTGGCGAGCTCCAGCGGCACCGCGACGTTTTCCAGCGCCGTCATGTTGGCGATCAGATGGAAGGACTGGAAGACGATGCCGATGTTGCGGCCTCGGAAATCGGCGACCTCATCCTCACTGAGGGCGTGGAGCGGTGTGTCATTGATGTTGATTTCGCCGCTGTCGAGCTTCTCCAGTCCTGCAAGCACCATCAGCAGAGTGGATTTGCCGGACCCGGAAGGCCCGACGATGCCGACGGATTCGCCGGCTGATATATCGAGATCGATACCCTTCAGAACATGGACGGAGGCGGCCGCACTGCCAAGGGTGAGATCGGCGCCCTTCAACTCGATGATGGTTTTTGCCAACGGAAATCGCCCTATATTAATCTCTAACGCAATGGCCGCATAACGGCACCTCGCCAATCTAGGGAAGCCAGAATGAGATTTAAAGTTGCCGCGCTTCAATTCACCGTAATCGCGGTGTCGCTGATCTTTGCCGTTGGAGCGAATGCGCGGACGATCAATCTCGTCGGATTCGGGGACAGCCTGATGGCGGGTTATCAGCTGCCGCCCGGCCAGGGCTTTCCGGAAAAGCTGCAGGCGGCGTTGAAGGCGAAGGGGCTCGACGTTTCCATTGCCAATGCCGGGGTTTCCGGCGACACCACGACAGGTGGGCTTGCCCGGATCGACTGGTCGGTCCCCGACGGCACCGATGGCGTTATCCTCGAGCTTGGCGCCAACGATGCGCTGCGTGGAATTCCGCCGGAAGAGAGCGAGAAAAATCTCGACCAGATGATTGCCCGGCTCAAGGCGCGCGGCATAGCGGTGCTGCTTGTCGGCATGATGGCGCCGCCGAACATGGGAGCGGATTATGCGGCGCGCTTCAATCCGATTTATCGGAAACTTTCGGAGAAACACGGAGTTCGACTCTATGCCTTCTTCCTTGACGGGGTTGCGCTCGATGCGGGGCTGAAGCTCGATGACGGCATGCATCCGAACGCGAGAGGTGTCGACGTCATGGTCGAGAAAATGGAAGCTGATGTCACAAATTTCATCGATACGATTTCTTCTGTGAAGAATTAGGGGCTTGCACGGCCATTGATTGCGTGATTCCGTGTAAGCACCTGCAAAAGATTCGGGGAGTGCTCGTTATGCCGAGACTGTTTACCGCCCTCGAAATTCCGCGCAATGCGGCAATGAGCCTTTCATTGCTGCGCGGTGGCCTCCCCGGAGCACGATGGATCGATGTGGAAAATTACCACATCACGCTACGCTTCATCGGTGATGTCGACGGCCGCACGGCCGATGAAATCGTTGAACGTCTCGATCGGATCGATCGGCCGGAGTTTCAGTTCCGGCTCGAAGGCATCGGCTCGTTCGGTTCAAAGAAGCCGCATTCGGTCTGGGCAGGCGTTTCTCATTCGCCTGAAATGTACGCCCTGCAGGCCGAGATCGAACGGATCTGCCAGCGCATCGGCCTGCCGCCGGATCCGCGCAAATTCACGCCGCACGTGACGCTGGCACGGCTGAAATCCTCGCGGCTCGACGATGTCGTGCAATATCTGAGTGGGCGCGGCAACTTCCACACCGCGACCTTCACGGCGCCGCGTTTCGTGCTGCTTTCATCGCGCGAATCGGTCGGTGGCGGGCCCTATCTCACCGAGGAAGTGTTCCCGCTGCACGAAGTACGTCCGGCGACCAGCGTTTCGAGCAGGCTGCTGCAGCCGGTCAAGAGCCTGGTATAGAGCAGCTCGAAACCTTCCGGACCGCCATAATAGGGGTCGGCAATGTCCTCCCCCGTTCCCAGCGCGATATCGCCGAACAGCTGGATATTTGCCTCGGGAGGGGCGATCCTGTTGAGTTCCGCCACGTTGTCGCGGTCCATGGCGACGATCAGATCGACACTGACGAAATCGATCGAACGGATGCGCCGGGCACGTTGCCCTGCTATGTCGAGGCCATGATTGCGGGCAACAGCGATCGAACGGCGGTCGGGCGGTTCGCCTTCATGCCAGTCGCCGGTGCCGGCGGAATCGATCGTGAAGCGATCGGTCAGCCTCGCCTCGGCGACAAGATGGGTAAAAATTCCCTCCGCGAGCGGAGAACGGCATATATTGCCCATACAAACGAAAAGGATGCTGATGTCTTTCATCGGTAACCTGCTGACAGATGAGAGGACCATGGCATGAAACAGGAAAGACTGGAACGGGGCGCGGCCGAGGCACGAATGGCCGAGCTTTCAGGCTGGGCGCTCAACGATGCGGCCTCTTCGATCTCGAAAACGTTCAAGTTTTCAAATTTCATCGAGGCCTTCGGTTTTATGACGCAGGCGGCGATTACGGCCGAGAAACTCAACCACCATCCCGAATGGTTCAACGTCTATTCCAGGGTGGATGTGACGCTGAACACGCATGATGCCGGCGGGCTGACGGAACTGGATTTCAAGCTCGCCAGGGCGATGGACAAGGTGGCAGCACGCGGTGCCGTTTGAAAACGAGCGCTGATTGAAAGCCGAAGCGCCATCACCATATGTTCGCATGGACGAAAGGATTCAGGGATGGACGAGGTCAAATTCGGGGAAATCCTGCTGCCGGGCGACGAGGACACCCAGAACCGGCGGGAGGAAACCGTACGGCAAAAGTTCTGGCCGACCTTCCGCCGGGCTGTCCGGCAGATTCCCTTCTCGCGCGACGTCGTTGCTGGTTTCTACTGTGCGCTCGATCCGCAGACGCCGACCAAGGTGCGCGGCGTGCTGCTGGCAGCGCTGGCCTATTTCGTCATGCCGGTCGACATGATTCCGGATATTTTCGCCGTCATCGGCTTTTCTGACGACATCGCCGTGCTTTCCGCCGCCTTCGCCATGGTGCGCGGTCATATCCGGCCGAGCCATTACGACGCGGCGGACAGGGTCCTTGCCGACAGGCCCGCCGAAACGATGAAAACGATTTGAAGACCGCGGCTCGGTTCAGCCGAGTTCCCGCTCCAGCATCTTGCGAAGCTTTCCAAATGCAAGCCGAATACGTGTTTTCAGCGTGCCGAGCGGCAGCCCGAATGCGATTCGCCAACGAAGAAAGCTGCACGCATCACGTCGCGCTGTTCCTCCGGCAGTTGTTCGACAGCGGCGCGTAGCTTGGCGTCGCGATCGCCATTGGCGATGATTTCATCGGCGCCGGTCTCGGCCGATGGCAGCAGGGTCGGGTCGGTTTCGTCGAAAGTGCGGGTGCTGGTGCGGCGCCGCAGATCGATGCGGCGGTTGCGGGCGATGCGAAAAAGCCAGGTCGACAGAGAAGATCGCGTGGCATCGTAGGGACAGGACTTGTGCCAGAGCACGACCATGATCTCCTGGACCAGCTCTCCGGCGTCGCCTGAGGTCATCTTCTGGCGCGTCAGCCACGTCTTCAGGCGCGGGCCGAAATAGTCGAACAAGATGGAAAGGCCTGCTGGTCGCGATCGTCTGCCACGGCCTTTGCGAGGGCAGCGAAACGCTGTCATTCCGAGGACCCATCTCGTCTCACCGGCCCCCTAGGGCAAAAATTTCGTCCCGGATTTCCAAAGTGTTAATGAGGTACAGCGGATTTTTGAAAGGTCAAACTCTTGCCTGAATCTTTGTGTCTTAAGTTCAGCCGAACGGCCAGCCGTGCCCATCGGCGCACCGGCATCGCAGCCGATTTCGGCAAGGGGCAAAAGTGGCAGTCGAGCTGAAATGACACAGGCACATACAAATCGCAGCTATTGTTGACCATTTGGTAACCTGAATTAAGTCAAAATAAAGCAGATCGTGATTATGCGGCGCCCGCTATGATCGCTTCGGGCCTTGAATCGCAAGAACCGGCAGGAATCCATGTTTGTAAGAAGTATCGTATCCGCCCTCGCCCTCACCATGACAATGGCCGGAGTGGCGGCAGCGCAGCAGGCCGCGACCGCCGCCGCGCCGACCCGCATTCAGCAGTTCCAGGCCTGGGGGGCTTATTCCTACAAGTCGGGCAACAGCACCGTGTGTTACGTCCTGTCGGTCCCGACGGCAAAGCAGCCGGCAAGCGTCGACCACGGCGACAATTTCTTCATCGTTTCGCAGCGTCCGGGCCAGAACATCTCCTATGAGCCGCAGGCGATGATGGGCTATACGGTGAAGGAAAATTCGAAGATCAACGTCGTCATCGACAACAAGACCTTCGTCATGTTCACCAAGGACAAGGCCGGCTGGGTCGAGAATGCTGCCCAGGAGCCGGCCCTCGTCGCGGCGATGAAGACCGGCCATTCGATGACCGTGAATGCGGTTTCACGCAAAGGCACCGGCACGTCCTACAGCTATTCGCTCTCGGGCATCTCGGCAGCGCTCAAGCAGATCGAAAGCTGCAAGTAAGCGGCTTTTGCTGAGAGAGTTCAAAAGGCCGGCCTTGCGCCGGCCTTTGTTATTTCCATCTATAGTGACGCGCAGCCAAAATGATGCTAAAGGCCGCGTAAACAGCGGACAGTTCGCGATATCAGTCGCCGTCTGCGATCAATTTCTGCCAATGTGCCGTCATGCGCCCGCAAGTCTTCCGGATCACACCGTGAAGTCAGCGGCTTGCGGAACGGTTACGTGTTTGAATTCGAGGTCAGAAGCCTATGTCCGTCATGGATGCGATCGTCGTCAACAAACCTCAGGCCGCGCGCCCGCCTTCCGGCGCCGAGAAGCCGTCGTTGATCGGGCTCTCCCGCGAGGAAATGGCGGCAGCGCTCCGGGAAAAGGGAGTACCCGAAAAGCAGATCAAGATGCGCGTCTCGCAGCTTTGGAACTGGATCTATGTGCGCGGCGTCTCTGATTTCGACCATATGACCAATGTCGCCAAGGATATGCGTGAAATGCTGAAGACGCATTTCACCATCGCGCGTCCGGAAATCGTCGAGGAGCAGGTCTCGAACGACGGCACGCGCAAATGGCTGCTGCGTTTTCCCGCGCGAGGCGCAGGACGCCCGGTCGAGATCGAGGCCGTCTACATTCCGGAAGAGGGCCGCGGCACGCTCTGCATCTCAAGCCAGGTCGGCTGCACGCTGACCTGTTCCTTCTGTCATACCGGGACACAGCGCCTGGTGCGCAACCTGACGGCGGAGGAAATTCTGTCGCAGTTGCTGCTCGCTCGCGACCGGCTCGGCGACTTCCCGGATCGTGAAGCGCCGCAGGGCACGATCATGCCTGCCGAGGGCCGCAAGGTCAGCAATATTGTGATGATGGGGATGGGCGAGCCGCTCTATAATTTCGACAGCGTCAAGCAGGCGCTGCTGATCGCCACGGATGGCGACGGCCTGTCGCTGTCCAAGCGCCGCGTGACGCTTTCCACCTCCGGCGTCGTGCCGGAGATCTTCCGCACCGGCGAGGAGATCGGCGTCATGCTCGCGATCTCGCTGCATGCGGTGCGCGATGACCTGCGCGACATCCTCGTGCCGATCAACAAGAAATATCCGCTGAAGGAGCTGATCGACGCCTGCAAGGCCTATCCGGGCCTTTCCAATGCGCGGCGCATCACCTTCGAATATGTGATGCTGAAGGATGTCAACGACAGCCTCGAAGACGCGAAGGGTTTGATCAAGCTTCTGAAGGGCGTGCCGGCGAAGATCAACCTCATTCCGTTCAATCCCTGGCCCGGTACCAATTATCAGTGTTCGGATTGGGAGCAGATCGAGAAATTCGCCGATTTCATCAATTCGGCGGGTTACGCTTCGCCGATCCGCACGCCGCGCGGCCGCGACATTCTTGCCGCCTGCGGCCAACTGAAATCGGAATCCGAACGCATGCGCAAGACCGAGCGCCTGGCCTTCGAGGCGATGATGATCGCCAATCACGGCGCCGACGACTGATCAGCAAGTTTGATCGTCGCTACAATTCTCCTGCATTGATTTAAGCATGCGCTTTTCCTAATAGTGCCGCCAAAATCATTCAGGAGGACACCCATGCGCCCGATTCTGCTCGCTCTTGCCGCCACTTTGTCCCTTTCCCTGCCCGCAAAGGCCGACAACGTGACCGTCGCCGTCACCGCGATCGTCGAGCACCCGGCGCTGGATGCCGCGCGCAAGGGCGTTCTCGACGTGCTGACGGCCGCCGGCTATAAGGAAGGCGAGAACCTGAAATTCTTGTTCGAATCGGCGCAGGGCAATCCGGCCACCGCTGCCCAGATCGCCCGCCAGTTCGCCGGCGACGAGCCCAATGTCATCGTGCCGATCTCCACGCCCTCGGCCCAGGCGGTCGTTTCCTCGACGCGTGACATTCCGGTCGTCTTCACTGCCGTCTCCGATCCACTCGGCGCCCAGCTCGTCAAGAACATGAACAAGCCCGGCGGCAATGTGACCGGCCTTTCCGACATGTCGCCGGTCGCCGAGCACCTGGCGCTGATCAAGGAAATCGTGCCGAAGGTCAAAACCATTGGCTACCTCTACAACTCAGGTGAGGCGAACTCGGTTTCGCTGCTCGCCGTCTTGAAGGCCGAGGCCGAAAAGGCCGGCCTGACGGTCGTGGAATCGGCTGCCACCAAGTCTGCCGAGGTTCAGGGTGCGGCGCGCGCCCTCGTCGGCCGCGCCGACGCCATCTACGTTCCGACGGACAATACGATCATCTCCGCGCTCGAAGGCGCCGTTGCGGTTGCCGAAGAAAGCAAGCTGCCGCTCTTCACTGCCGATACGGATTCGGTTTCGCGCGGTTCGATCGCCGCCCTCGGCTTCAACTATTACGATGTCGGCAAGCAGACGGGCGAAATCGTCGTGCGGGTGCTGAAGGGCGAAAACCCCGGCGATATCGCAGTCAAGACTGCCGCCGGCAGCGATCTGGTCGTCAACAAGGCGGCGGCCCAGAAGATGGGCGTCACCCTGCCCGAGAGCGTGCTTTCGCGCGCCAACAAGGTCATCGAATAACCGCTCATCGCTGCATCGACCCATTCACATTCAGCCGCTCCCGTTTGCGTGGGGGCGGCTGAAGTATTAAAAGGCTGCGGTTTCGCGACGGGCGGAACGGAAACAAAAGGGGCTGAAAGCCTTGAGCCAAATCGCATTCTGGGGGGCCGTCGAGCTCGGCCTGGTCTATTCCTTCGTCGCCCTCGGCGTCTATCTCGCCTTCCGCGTCCTCGATTTCCCGGACCTGACGGTGGATGGTTCCTTTCCGCTCGGCGCGGCGGTGACCGCGGTGCTGATTATTGCCGGCGTCAATGCCTGGCTCGCGGCGCTGATTGCGATGGCGGCGGGCGCGGCGGCCGGCATGGTGACGGCGCTGCTCAACGTGCGCTTCAAGATCCTCAACCTGCTCGCCTCGATCCTGACGATGATCGCGCTCTTCTCCGTCAATCTGCGGGTGATGGGAAAACCTAACGTCGCTCTCATCAATGCCGATACGATGATCAGCTCCTTCTTCGGTCATGGCCTGCGCGATTTCTACGTGCGGCCGCTCTTTGTCGGCGTTCTGGTGATCGTCGCGCTGATCCTTGTCTGGCGCTTCCTCGAAAGCGATGCCGGGCTTGCGATGCGCGCGACCGGCGCCAATGCGCGCATGGCCCGCGCCCAGGGCGTAGACACCAGCCGGCAAATCTATCTCGGCATGGCGATTTCGAACGCGCTGGTGGCGTTCGGCGGCGCCTTGTTTGCAGACCAACGGCTTTGCCGACGTCACTTCGGGCGTCGGCACGATCGTCGTCGGGCTCGCGGCGGTCATCATCGGCGAGACGCTGTTCGGACGCCGCGGCCTGCTGATCGCGCTTGTCGGCTGCGTGCTCGGCTCGATCCTCTATCGCATCGCGATCCAGCTGGCGCTGTCGAGCGACGTCATCGGCCTGCAGGCCTCCGACCTCAATTTCGTGACGGCGGTGCTCGTGACCTTCGCGCTCATTCTTCCCCGTCTTCGCCGAGGTGCCGTGTCGTGATCAGCGTCAAAGACATCAAGGTCGTTTTCGGACGCGGCACGCCGCTGCAGAAGCAGGCGCTGAATGGCGTCAGCCTGACCATCGAGCAAGGCTCCTTCGTCACCGTCATCGGCTCCAACGGTGCCGGCAAATCGACGCTGCTCGGCGTGCTCGCCGGCGATGTCATCCCGAGCGAAGGACAGGTGCTGATCGGAAAGAGCGATGTGACGCGCAAATCGACGGCGGCGCGCGCCGGCCTGGTGGCACGCGTCTTCCAGGACCCGCTGACGGGCAGCTGCGGCTCGTTGTCGATCGAAGAGAATCTTGCTCTGGCTGCCCGGCGCGGCGAAAAGCGCGGGCTTGTGCCGGCGCTTGGCGGCAAACGTCGGGACTATTTCAAGGAGCGGATCGCCGAGCTCAATCTGGGGCTGGAGAACCGGCTGAAGGATCGCATGGATCTGCTCTCGGGCGGGCAGCGGCAGGCGGTGTCGCTCGTCATGGCGACACTTGCCGGCTCCGAAGTGCTGCTGCTCGACGAACATACGGCGGCCCTCGATCCCGGCATGGCCGAGTTCGTGATGAACCTCACGCAGAAGATCGTTGCCGAGCGCAAGCTGACGACGATGATGGTCACGCACTCCATGCGCCAGGCGCTTGATTACGGCCACCGCACGATCATGCTCCATGGTGGCGAGATCGTTCTCGACGTGGCGGGCGACAGCAGGAAGGACCTGCAGGTCGAAGATCTGATCGCCATGTTCCGCAAGATGCGCGGCCAGACGCTCGATGACGATGCTTTGCTGATTGGCTGAACCAACAGCGTGCTGATCGGCTGAGCTGTCAGCGTGCGGATCGGCAAAGCCGACCGCGACCTATCGGGCCTGGGTGAGCAGGATTTTGGCGGCGAAGATCGAGAAGACGCCGGCGAAGGTGTAATCCATGCCGCGCAGAACCTTCTTGTTGTTCTGCAGCCAGGACGCCAGCCAGTCGGCGGCAAAGACGACAGCGGCATTGACGGGCATGCCGATCAGGATGAAACAAAAGCCGAGAAACAGCAGCTTCTGCGTGACGGCGGGATCGCCGGCGCTGACGAATTGCGGCAGGAAGGTCATGAAGAAGATGATGACTTTGGGGTTCAGGAGATTGACCCAGAAGCCGGATGAGACGTTGGCAAGCGCGGTGCCCTTCTGCGTCTCGACCTTGGCGACCGTCAGCTTCGAGCCAAAGCGGATCGCCTGCACTGCGAGCCAGAGCAGATAGCCGGCGCCGCCGGTCTTCAGGATCAGGAAAGCGGTCGGCGAAGCGGTGATCAGCGCCGAAATGCCGAAGGCGACCAGCATGGTGTGGACGACGATGCCGAGGCTGGTGCCGACGACGACGAAAAGGGCCGCCTTCTTGCCCTGGGCGAGTGAACGGCTGATCGACAGCGTCATATCGGGACCTGGGGTCGCCGCGAGCAGCAGCGTCGCGGCGGCAAAGGCGAGAAGGGTCGGCAGGTTCGGCAGGAAATCCATGGCACGCTCGGAAAGCTGGACAGTCAAGGTGACTACTTATCCAGCCTTCAGAAAATTACCAATCAAACCTTCTCATGCGCGTCGCACTAAACTTGATTCATGTGGCGCGCATTCGCTGTTTGTTTTGTGCATGTCGTTATCCCGGGACCGCTGCACGCTTCCGGGTGAAATGCAGTGGCACCGATTACTTCTCTTCGAGGAAGGCCTTGAACTTGTCGGCGTAATCCTTGTGCCAGCGCGACAGCGGCGGGCGGTTCTCGATGATATCGCCGGCGGCCCAGGCCATGCGGCGTTCATCGACCGCGCGGGTCACGTCGTTGTCGGGGCAGAGGATATAGAAATCGCCGCGTTCCAGGCTTTCGACCATGAAATCGACCGTCTGTTCCGGTGTCCAGGCGCCGGCTGGCTTTTCCGCCCGGTCGCCCTTGGTGAGGCCGGTGAAGACGAAGCCGGGGATCAGCAGATGCGCCGAGATCTTTGAACCCGCGGTGTTGCGCAGTTCGTGTTCGAGCGCCTCGGTAAAGACTTTTACGCCAGCCTTGGAGATGTTGTAGGCGGGGTTGCCCGGCGGCGTGGTGATGCCCTGCTTGGAGCCGGTATTGATGATCAGGCCGGGCTCGCCGTGGGACAGCATCTTCGGCCCGAAGACGCGCGTGCCGTTGACCACGCCCATCAGGTTGACGGCGAAGATATGGTCCCAATTTGACTGCGAACTGAAGATCGAGGTTTCCGGGCCGATGCCGGCATTGTTCATCAGCACGTGCACGCGGCCGAAACGCTGGAGTACGACGCGTTCCAGCGCCTCCAGGGATTCCCGGCTGGCGACGTCGGTCTCAACTGCCATCACATCCTCTTCGCCGGCAATGGCCTTGAGCTCCTCGGCGGCGTTGGCCAGCCGATCGCCGCCGAGATCGGCGATGACGATGCTCATGCCGCGTCCGGCAAAATACTTCGCCGCCGCAAGTCCGATGCCGGAAGCGCCGCCGGTGATGACGGCAACATTGGACTTCTTGAAAATATCTTGAATATTCGTCACGGGGACAGCCCCTCCTCGAGCATTGTTCGCACGCAGCCGAATATGGGTGCCGCTTGCGCACTGTCAAACGCTATCGGCGCCTCAGCCATCGCACTTGCCCTTGCGTCACGCGCCAATCTCGCTAAAAGTGCCGCGACACCGGGTTTTCGCCGGCCTTTATGCAACGGACCTCATCATCATGGCATCATACAAAGACGTGAAGAAAGTCGTGCTCGCCTATTCCGGCGGCCTCGACACCTCGATCATCCTGAAGTGGCTGCAGACGGAACTCGGCGCCGAAGTCGTCACCTTCACCGCCGATCTCGGCCAGGGCGAGGAGCTGGAGCCGGCGCGCAAGAAGGCCGAAATGCTCGGCATCAAGGAGATCTATATCGAGGACGTCCGCGAGGAATTCGTGCGCGACTTCGTCTTTCCGATGTTCCGCGCCAATGCCGTCTACGAGGGCGTCTACCTGCTCGGCACCTCGATCGCCCGTCCGCTGATCTCAAAGCATCTGATCGATATCGCCCGCAAGACCGGCGCGGATGCGATCGCCCACGGCGCGACCGGCAAGGGCAACGACCAGGTTCGTTTCGAGCTCTCCGCCTATGCCCTGAATCCTGACATCAAGATCATTGCGCCGTGGCGCGATTGGGCGTTCAAGAGCCGCACGGAGCTGCTGGCCTTTGCCGAACAGCACCAGATCCCGGTCGCCAAGGACAAGAAGGGCGAGGCTCCCTTCTCCGTCGACGCCAACCTGCTGCATTCCTCCTCCGAAGGCAAGGTTCTGGAAGATCCGGCACAGGAAGCCCCGGAATATGTGCACATGCGCACGATCTCGCCGGAGGCCGCTCCCGACAAGGCGACGACAATCAAGGTCGGCTTCCGCAAGGGCGATGCCGTCTCGATCAATGGTGTCGAGATGTCGCCGGCGACGCTGCTGGCCACGCTCAACACCTATGGCCGCGACAACGGCATCGGCCGTCTCGATCTCGTCGAGAACCGTTTCGTCGGCATGAAGTCCCGCGGCGTCTATGAAACGCCCGGCGGCACCATCCTGCTCTCGGCGCATCGCGCCATCGAATCGATCACGCTCGACCGCGGCGCCGCCCATCTCAAGGACGAGATCATGCCGCGCTACGCCGAGCTGATCTATTACGGCTTCTGGTTCTCGCCGGAACGCGAGATGCTGCAGGCGCTGATCGACAAGAGCCAGGAGCATGTCGAAGGCGAAGTGACGCTGAAACTCTACAAGGGCAATGTCATGGTCATCGGCCGCGAGAGCGAAAAGTCGCTCTATTCCGATAAGCTCGTCACTTTCGAGGACGACCAGGGCGCTTACGACCAGAAGGATGCAGCCGGCTTCATTAAGCTGAACGCGCTGCGCCTGCGCACGCTCGGCAAGCGTAACCTCGCGAAGTAATCACGATTCGCTTTTTAACAGAGATGAGCCCGCCGGCTTTGCCGCGCGGGCTCTTTCGTGTCTCCTGGGAGCGCTCGAGACGACCGCAGAGGTCACTCCAGAGCAAGCAATGTCTTTCCCGGGGCAAATTGGCGATCGTAGAAGATTCGCACCGACAGAACGACACCGGCGACCAGGACCGCCACCCCAGCGACTTCGTTCAAGGTCGGCCAGCGGGCATGGACAACAAGTCCTCCGATGACGCCGAAGGCTGTTTCCGACACGATCAATTGCGCGGCCAAGGCGACGGGCAGGCTGCGTGACGCAATGTTCCAGGCCCAGACGCCGCCTACGGTTGCCAGAAGCGCTAGAGACGCACCCCAAACATACAAGCTGCCGGCGGCACTCCAGCCGAATCCCAATGCCGGGAGCTTGAAAAGGTCCATCGCGGCACCGAGTGGATAGAAGGCGAGCATCAAGACGCCGCCGCCCACCAGTATCAGCGCCGACCACACACCGGAGGGCATTTCCGGTCGGGCGGCGAGTGCAGCCTGATTGGCGAGAGCGAACCAGACCCAAAGTCCCACGGCAGCCAGCGCCAGCGGCACGCCGACCAACAAGGATTCGACCGAATTCAGTCCTTCAGCCGTGAATGCAGTCCCATTGACCAGAACAAGGCCGATCAGCACCAGCGCCAGAGGCGCCATAAGCGACCGCCATGGCAGGGATACCTGACGCCGATTGCCAATGACCATCAAGACGATCGGCACCAGACCGAGGAAGGCCGGCGCGATGACGGGGCCGGCATAGACGGCTGCTCCCGTTACCGTGAGGAAGTAGCCGACATATCCGACGAAGGCGAGCCAAAGGGCCTGTGAACAGTTCCGGAGCGTAAGATGGCGTGCGGCGTGCTTCTCCGAGAACAGGATGAACAGGCCAACGAGGGCCGAGACGAAATGGCGGATGAGAGCGAAATCGAACGTGGAATAGTCACCGATGACGAAGGGCACGATAAAGTTGAGCGAAAAGGCAAAGGCCGCAAAGAGAGCGGCCGACACGCCGACATAGAAGGAGCTGTCCATAATCTTCACCCTTTGACGTTACGCCCCGAGCCTTTGCCTCGTGACGCCGAACGCTTTGATCGAATAACCGAAGTCTACTTGCCGCGAGCCTTTGCCGGTACTCGGTGAAAATGAGAGCCACCTTCTCAATGCTCATCGTTTCTCGGGTGTGTCCCGCGCCCCGAGCGGCAATCGTGCTATAGGTTCAATCGGACAGCTGCACCGCCTATTCAGCAGAACCGATTTTTCATATTCTCCACCATCGCGGCTCTAATCATCGGGGCGTTATGGATCGGCTTGATGCAATGCGGGTTCTGCTTGCGGTGGTGGACGCCGGCAGCTTGTCGGCGGGCAGCCGGAAGCTGAACGCGCCGCTTCCGAGTGTCAGCCGCAAGGTCACCGATCTGGAGCGATATCTCGGCACCAACCTCATCATCCGAACGAGCCGCAATCTTCAGCTCACCGATGCCGGTCGCGACTATGTCGAGGCGGCGCGCAAGATTATCGCCGATCTGGAGGAGGTCGAACGCAGGGCGTCGGGCGAATATCAGATGCCGCGGGGGCAGCTGACCATCTCGATGCCGATCGAGTTCGGCCACCGCTATGTTCTGCCGATCGCACTCGACTTCATGAACAAGCATCCGGAGGTGACGCTGAACGTTCTTTCGCTCGACCGATCCGTTCATCTGGTCAACGAGCAGGTCGATGTCGCCATCCGTCTTGGCGAGTTGGTCGACAGTTCGCTCTATGCCGTCAAGGCCGGCGAGTTCCGTCTCCTGACTTGCGCAAGCCCGGCCTATCTGGAACGGCATGGCGTTCCTCAACATCCCACCGAGCTCGCCAATCATGATGGGATCATGTTCCACAAGCGGTCGTTCTTTTGGAGCTTCGAGATCGAGGGGAAGCCCGTCGAGGTCATGCCGCGGAGCCGGATCGAAGTGAACACGGCGCCCAATTGCGTTGCCGCCGCGTCGAATGGGGTCGGAATCGCCCGCCTCTTCGACTACCAAGTTCCGGCGGAGGTGTCCTCGGGCGCGCTCGTGCAGATTTTGAAGGACTATGACGGCGAGCCCAAGCCGATCCACATCGTCTATTCGCGTCAGGGCTTGCTCGCTCTGAAGGTGCGCGCCTTCATCGATTGGGCGCTCCCCCGACTTCGCGCAGCTTGCGGCAGCTATGGCGATGCGCAGTCACCGGAATGAAGCGCCCATTTCTTTGACTGCGGCCGCGGCGAAGCGTGGCCAATGTCATCTTGATGTTCCTCCTACGCGTCTCGGATGACGCGGTCGATCTGCGCCTGAAGGCGAGGGCCGATCATCAGGATGGCGGGGATGACGATGAGATAGGCGATGCCCCACGAGCGGAGCCATGTCAGGATGAACCCCTTCGAGAGGCCCAGATTGAACGCGAGCAGCGTGAAAGAGATCAGCCCTGTCGTCACGACGCCCATCGACAGAGCGAAGACGATCTTGCGTTTGAAATGCGTGTTCATGTCGGTCTCCCGGACGGATGTGAAAGCGGATCGCTTCAGCGGTCGCGATTTCGGTTGCTGCCCTAAAGATCGCGCAACGCGGGCACCGGCGGTAGCGCGAGAAAACGAGAGGCTCACTCTCGCTTCTGCTCGCTACCGGACCGGTCTTGCGAAACTCATCTTCCCGTCATCGCAACCTAAAGCCCCATTGATCCTGGGCGGCGCGTGCCAGCCGCGGCTCTCTTCCCGGCTGAAATCCAACAAGGAGTATCCGAATGTCGACTGTCATCTACACAGGCAAAACAAGCACCACCGGGGGGCGTGACGGCGCGTCGCGCAGTTCCGATGAACGCCTCGACGTCAAATTATCCCCGCCCGGTTCCTCGGGTGCAGGCACCAATCCCGAGCAGCTCTTCGCTGCCGGCTGGTCCGCCTGCTTCCTCGGCGCGATCGGGAGAGCGGCAGCGGAGCGCCAGATTCGCGTTCCCGCCGACGCTGCCATCCACGCCGAGATTGACCTAGTCTCAAATGACGGCGGCTATGTGCTGCAGGCACGGCTGAATGCGAAGCTGCCGGGCATCGAGGCGGATCTCGCCAGGTCTCTGATCGAGCGCGCTCACCAGCTCTGCCCTTATTCGAAGGCCACCCGCGGTAATATTGCCGTCGAACTCAACGTTGCTTGATCGGTCTCCGATCAAGGCATTCCAACCCGATATCGCGGCGTCCCGAGAAGATGTAGGCTAGGACCGGCGCGAACACTAGAGGATGTCGTCATGACCACGGTCGCAAGAGCCCTCACAACGGCAGCTTTACTGCTAGCCGCCGGCACGCCCATCCACGCGGAAACCCCGACGCAGTTCCTTCCCATCAAGAACGAGCCCGCACCCAAACTCGTCGTGGATCAGCCCCTTGCGGGACCGCTCGCGAGCCGGGCGGTGGCAATCATTCCCTACCGAACCGAGAATTTCCGCATCCTGCCAATCTTCGGCGCGAGCGCCAGCGACGTCTCGCCGAGGGTCGGTCACCTTCATGTCAGCATTGACGATCTGCCTTGGCGGTGGGCTGACGCGGGCGGCGCCGGCGCAATCGTCCTGACGGGCCTGCCGCCAGGCGAGCATAAAGTGCTCATCGAAATGGCTACGCCGGAACATGAAGTGCTGGGCGGAAAGGTCGTGAAGTTTACCGTACCGGCAATCGGCAGCGCACACCAGTAATGCGCCAATTCGGCAATTTCCGCTTCGAGCCGGAAGCCGCGCCCATGCCCTTGACGGATGCCGGGGATGACTTACCCTGCGGCAGTCACCCTCGGAGCATTTCCATGACGCAGTCTCTGCTCTTCGGCGCCTTTCTGGCGGCACTTTTATACGTGCTCATTCCCGGACCCGCCTTCCTGCAACTGCTCGGCATCGGCGCCGGGCAGGGGCGTAAGGCGGGCGCCTTGTTCATGATGGGGCATCTGGTCGGGGATCTCATTTGGTCGTCGCTGGCGCTGATTGCGATCGTCGGGGCGAAGACGATCGGGACCTTCGTCTTCGATCTGCTCGGGCTCGCCTGCGGTTTCTACCTCGCCTGGATCGGTTGGGGCGCAGTCAACGCCAAACCGAAACCGGACGGGCAGGCGCTTGTTATGGTCGAGCGGCCGTTCCGGCGTGGCCTGATTTTCGGCGTCACCAACCCCAAGGGTTATCCAGTGGCGCTTGCTACCTTCACGGCGCTGGTCGCGGGCTCGGCCGGCGCGCTCGATTTCGAGGCGCTTCCGATGCTTCTCGTTGTGTCCTTCCTGGGTTTCGTGACAGCCGACGTCATTCTGATCGGCATCATCGGGGCGGGGGCGGTGCGCCGTTTCTATCGCGCGCATGAGCGGCTGATCGTGCGCTCGTCCGGCGTACTGTTCATGGGCTTTGCCGCCCAGGCGCTATGGCATGCAACGCCCGGCCTCATCGGCTGGCGCAAGGCTTGAAGCGCCTCATTTCATGCGAGGCGCATTCGCTCAGCCGTTCAGGAAAGTGACGATCGACTTTAGCGTCTGGACTTCATGAGGATCGCCGATCGACATGGCGACCTGCAGCTGATTCTTGTAATAATCGAGGAAATTGAAACTCGTGCCGTCGGTGACGCTGGAGAGATCGATGATATTGCCCAGTGGATCGATCGCATGCATCGGCAATGGTTCGGAGATCGCGGCGTAAGTGTTCTGATCGATCAGGCCGCTATCGAAGCTTTGGCGGGCGTAGTTGCGCAGCTCGCCAGGGCTGACGGCGGTGAAATCCGGCCCCTCGTCGAGATTATCTTCGAGCTGGAACGAAACCGGGGCCGGAGCCTTGGTCTCGATTTGAATATCGGCAGTCTTCGAATTTCTTGCGTTATTAGGGTTGTTTTTAAATAGCAAACTCTGAGAAGACCGCAGGGAAAAAATTTCCATGGCGTATGTCCCCTGGCAGGAAGATTATCGGGAAACTAGCGCCTGTGGGTGATTCGCGTCAATCGTTAACAAATAGTTAATTTTCAATTGTCAAATCTTGTGTCCCGGCTTTGGCTGACCTGCGTCAGATCGCCCGACGAGGCAAACGCCTAACGCGGCGACATACCAATTCTGCGGCGGCTCTCCTATATTGACCATCCGTTCGCATACCAAAAGGAATTCTCCGATGGCTTCTCCCCATGATTTCAATCCGGCGCTCGTCAACTGGGACGCTCTCCACGGTCTGCCACGTTTCGATGCCATCGATGATGGCGATTTTTCTGCCGCTTTCGACGCGGCGCTCGCCGCGCATGAACAGGAGATCGATGAGATTGCCGGAAATAGCGATGCGCCGACATTCGACAATACGGTGGTGGCGCTGGAGATCGCCGGCGATGCACTGTCGCGCGTTTCGGCGCTGTTCTGGAATAAGGCGGGCGCACATACCAACGAAGTCATCCAGGCGCTCGAGCGGGAGATTTCGCCGAAGATGTCACGGCACTATTCGAAGATCGGGATGAATGCCGCCCTCTTTGCACGCATCGATACGCTTTGGGAGAACCGCGCGAGCCTCGGCCTGACGCTGGAGCAGACGCGGGTGCTGGAACGCCATTGGAAAGGCTTCGTCAAATCCGGCGCAAAGCTCGAAAAGCCCAAGCAGGAGAAACTTGCGGCGATCAACGAAAAGCTCGCGGGTCTCGGCACGCAGTTCGGCCAGAACGTGCTGGCCGACGAGAAGGCCTGGGCGCTGATGCTATCCGAGGGTGCAGAGCTCGACGGGCTGCCGGAATTCCTGCGCGACGCGATGGCAGCGGCGGCGCGCGAACGCCGCGAGGAGGGCAAATATGCGGTAACGCTGTCGCGCTCGATCATCGAGCCGTTCCTGACCTTTTCGGAGCGCCGGGATCTGCGCGAACAGGCTTTCAAGGCATGGGTGGCGCGCGGCGCAAACGGCGGGGAGACGGACAATCGCGGCGTCATCAAGGAAACGCTGGCCCTGCGCCACGAGGTGGCGAAGCTGCTCGGCTACGGGAATTTCGCTGAGCTGAAGCTCGACAACACGATGGCCAAGACGGCCGATGCGGTGAACGACCTGCTGAGGGCCGTCTGGGCGCGGGCGGTGAAACGCGCCGGCGAGGAAGAGCTCGACATCGCGGCGCTAATCGCCGAGGAGGGGCGGAACCATGAGGTGATGCCGTGGGACTGGCGCCACTACGCCGAAAAGATCCGGGCGCGGAAGTTCGATTTTTCCGAGGCCGAGCTCAAGCCCTACCTGCAGCTCGAAAAGATCATCGACGCCTGCTTCGACGTGGCTGGCCGGCTGTTCGGCATCCGCGCGGTCGAGAAGAAGGGTGTCGCGGCTTATCACCCCGACGTCAGAGTGTTCGAAATCAGGGATCGGGACGACAGACTGATCGCCCTTTTCCTCGGCGATTATTTCGCCCGCAGCTCGAAACGCTCAGGCGCCTGGATGAGCTCGCTGCAATCGCAGCACAAGCTGCAACTGAAGAACGGCCGCCGGGGCGAATTGCCGATCATCTACAATGTCTGCAATTTCGCCAAACCCGCTGAAGGCAAGCCGGCGCTGCTGTCGCTCGACGATGCCCGCACGCTGTTTCATGAATTCGGCCATGCGCTTCACGGCATGCTTTCAAACGTCACCTATCCCTCGGTTTCCGGCACCGGCGTCTCGCGCGATTTCGTGGAGTTGCCCTCGCAGCTTTATGAGCACTGGCTGACTGTTCCAGCCATCCTCAAGGAATACGCCGTGCATTTCGAGACAGGCGAGCCGATGCCACAGGCGCTGCTCGACAAGGTGCTGGCGGCCCGCACCTTCAATGCCGGCTTCAATACCGTCGAATTCACCTCGTCGGCGCTTGTCGATATGGCGTTTCATACGCGCGAAGCGGTTGACGATCCGATGGCGGTGCAGGCGGAGGTGCTGGCCGAGATCGGCATGCCGAAGTCGATCGTCATGCGCCATGCCACACCGCACTTCCAGCACATCTTCTCCGGCGGTTATTCGGCCGGCTATTATTCCTACATGTGGTCGGAAGTTCTCGACGCCGATGCCTTTGCCGCCTTCGAGGAGACGGGAGACGCCTTCAACGGCGAGATGGCGCGCAAGCTCAAGGAGAATATCTATTCCACCGGCGGCTCAGTTGATCCCGAGGATGCCTATAAGGGCTTCCGCGGCAAGCTGCCGAGGCCGGATGCTATGCTGGTCAAAAAGGGACTCGCCACCTTCGAGGAATTGACAGGCAGCGACGCTTAAGACAGTTTGATGACAGAGAAGCGAGCGGCATGGCGGCAGCCATGCCGCAGCTTTCGCGCGCGACCCCCTTTCGCAATCGCGAAAAAACCGGTAAGAGCGCGCCAAACGTAAATGGCGCGTCCACTTGGCGTAGCGCCCCAGCCTCAGAGATTATGACATATGGCACTTCGCAACATCGCGATCATCGCGCACGTTGACCATGGCAAGACCACTCTCGTTGACGAGCTTCTGAAACAGTCCGGCTCGTTCCGCGAGAACCAGCGCGTCATGGAACGCGTGATGGATTCCAACGACATCGAAAAAGAGCGCGGCATCAC
The DNA here is from genome assembly GCF_030182485.1 of Rhizobium atlanticum. Classification (NCBI taxonomy): domain Bacteria; kingdom Pseudomonadati; phylum Pseudomonadota; class Alphaproteobacteria; order Hyphomicrobiales; family Rhizobiaceae; genus Rhizobium; species Rhizobium atlanticum. Next base: position 131,275 of record NZ_JAQJCJ010000018.1, on the reverse strand, counting down.
CATTCTCGCCAAGGCGACTTCCATCGAATGGAAGGACACGCGCATCAACATCGTCGACACGCCCGGCCACGCCGATTTCGGCGGTGAAGTCGAGCGCATTCTGTCGATGGTGGACGGTGCCATCGTTCTCGTGGACGCTGCCGAGGGCCCGATGCCGCAGACCAAGTTCGTCGTCGGCAAGGCCCTCAAGGTCGGCCTGCGTCCGATCGTTGCGATCAACAAGATCGACCGTCCCGATGCGCGCGCCGATGAAGTGGTCAACGAGGTTTTCGACCTTTTCGCGGCGCTTGATGCGACCGACGAGCAGCTGGACTTCCCGATCCTTTACGGTTCCGGCCGCGCCGGCTGGATGAACTACGATCCGGCAGGCCCGAGCGACGAAGGTCTCGCGCCGCTGCTCGACCTCGTCGTCAAGCACGTGCCCGAGCCGAAGGTCGAAGAAGGTCCGTTCCGGATGATCGGCACCATCCTCGAGGCCAACAACTTCCTCGGTCGCATCATCACCGGCCGTATCGCCTCCGGCTCGATCAAGCCGAACCAGGCCGTCAAGGTTCTCGGTCAGGATGGCAAGCTCATCGAGCAGGGCCGCATTTCCAAGATTCTCGCCTTCCGCGGCATCGAGCGTCAGCCGATCGAAGAAGCGCATGCGGGCGATATCGTCGCCATCGCCGGCCTTTCCAAGGGCACCGTCGCCGACACCTTTTGCGATCCGTCCGTGACGGAAGCCCTGAAGGCACAGCCGATCGATCCGCCGACCGTCACCATGTCGTTCATCGTCAACGACTCACCGCTTGCCGGCACCGAAGGCGACAAGGTGACCTCTCGCGTCATCCGCGACCGCCTGTTCAAGGAAGCCGAAGGCAACGTTGCCCTGAAGATCGAGGAAAGCGCCGACAAGGACTCGTTCTTCGTCTCCGGCCGTGGCGAACTTCAGCTCGCCGTTCTGATCGAAAACATGCGCCGCGAAGGCTTCGAGCTTGCCGTTTCGCGTCCGCGCGTCGTCATGCACAAGGACGAGAGCGGCCAGCTTCTTGAGCCGATCGAGGAAGTTCTGATCGACGTCGACGAGGAGCATTCCGGCGTCGTTGTGCAGAAGATGTCGGAGCGCAAGGCCGAAATGGTCGAGCTTCGCCCGTCGGGCGGCAACCGCGTCCGTCTGGTTTTCTACGCGCCGACCCGCGGCCTGATCGGCTATCAGTCGGAACTGCTGACGGATACGCGCGGTACCGCGATCATGAACCGCCTGTTCCACAGCTACCAGCCCTACAAGGGTGAGATCGGCGGCCGCGTCAACGGCGTGCTGCTCGCCAACGAAGCCGGTGAAGCCGTTGCTTACGCGTTGTTCAACCTGGAAGACCGCGGGCCGATGATCATCGACGCCGGCGAAAAGGTCTATATGGGCATGATCATCGGCATTCACACCCGCGACAACGACCTCGAGGTCAACGTTCTGAAGGGCAAGAAGCTGACCAACATCCGCGCCGCCGGCAAGGACGAAGCTGTCAAGCTGACCCCGCCGATCCGCATGACTCTGGAGCGCGCGCTCTCCTGGATCCAGGAAGACGAACTGGTCGAGGTCACGCCGAAGTCCATTCGCCTGCGCAAGATGTATCTCGACGCCAACGACCGCAAGCGGTTCGAAAAGACCAAGGCGGCTCTCTAAGAGCTCAGTCGTTACCGCTTTCAAACCCCGGCCTTCGAGCCGGGGTTTTTTATTGTGCGCTGCGCTGATTCCGACTTGTGACAATCGTTAAAAAAGCGTTAAATTTTATCTGTCGTCCACATATCAAGTCTGTGGGCAATCGATCACGATGCGCTCGCCGCATATGGTTAATTGCCTGCGGCAGGACCAGAGTAAGCGTTATGAAGACGTTGTCGATCGATGTCCGGCGGGCCGAACCGCACGATGCCCGAGCCATTTCGGAAACGCACAGGCTCGCGTGGCAACATACCTATGCAGGCATCATTCCGCATCGCGCGCTGACGCAGATGATCGAGCGTCGCGGCGAGAACTGGTGGCGCAAGGCCACGCGCGGGCCTGCGACATTGCTGGTCCTTGATGTGGCAGGGACGGTCGCCGGTTATGCGACGCTCGGTCTCAACCGTGCCCGCGCCCTGCCGCAGGAAGGCGAAATCTACGAGCTTTATCTTCGCCCCGAATATCAGGGCATCGGTCTCGGCCACATGCTGTTCGGCGAGGCGCGCCGGCTGTTGAAGTCGCTCGGCTGCAACGGGCTGGTCGTCTGGTGCCTCGAGGAAAACGAGGCCGCCAGCCGCTTCTACCGCCACCACGGCGGGACCGATTTCTGCGAAGGCATGGAAAATTTCGACCACAAGCAGTTGAAGAAGATAGGTTTCATCTGGAACTGATCGGCCTGCTCAAGCGTCGCACACCTCTCCTTTAAAGTTTTTGCCGCATCACGCCGGTGTCATCACGCATCGGTGATCTGCCGTGTTGCGTTGCGAGATGAAACTGATTATCTGGCTTCGAGCAATTCAACCCCGCGGGAGTATCCTATGCGCATCGACGCCATTTCAATCGGTAACAATCCACCTGAAGACGTCAACGTTATCGTCGAGGTTCCTGTTGGCGGTCATCCGATCAAGTATGAAATGGACAAGGAGGCCGGCACGCTGGTCGTCGATCGTTTCCTCTATACGCCGATGACCTATCCGGGCAATTACGGTTTCGTACCGCACACGCTGTCTGAAGATGGCGACCCGATCGACGTGCTGATCGCCAGCACCCGGCCGCTGGTTCCGGGTTGCGTCATCAACGTGCGTCCGATCGGCGTGCTGAAGATGGAAGACAATTCCGGCAAGGACGAGAAGATCATTGCCGTGCCGTCGCCGAAGCTGACGCTGCGCTATGAGAAGGTGAAGGACTTTACCGATCTCCCCGAGATCACGCTGAAGCAGATCGAGCACTTCTTCGAACACTACAAGGATCTGGAGCCCGGCAAGTGGGTGAAGATCTTCGGCTGGGGCGATTCCAAGGAAGCCGGCCAGCTCATCATCGAAGCCGTCGAGCGCGCCAAGAAGGTGAAAGGCTGAACCCTCGGCCTAATAACGCTTCGAGCTTTTTTACCAGATCCTCCGGACCTCCGTCGATCCGGAGGATTTTTTTGCGCGCCGTCTCGCCGGAGACGAGGCTGATGCTGGATTTCGGAATGCGCAGCGACCGGGCGATCAGAAGGATCAGCGCCTTGTTGGCCTTGCCCTTCTCGGGCACTGACGTGACGCGTGCCTTCAGCAGGGTCTCGCCGTCGCCATCCGCTTCGACGCCATCGATCGCGTCACGCCCGCCATTCGGTGTCAGCCGAACGGCGAGGCGAAGATGGTCGGCGAACAGCCTCCAGGGAGGGTTCAAGCGACCAGCGGGTATAGGGTGGTCCAAAGGAATGTGCGCAGGAAGAAGATGATCACCAGCAGGATGATCGGAGAAATATCGATGCCGCCCAGATTCGGCAGCAGACGGCGGATCGGCTTCAGCGCGGGTTCGGTGACATTATAGAGGAACATGCCGACCGAATTGACGAACTGGTTGCTGGAATTGATGACGTTGAACGCATAGAGCCAGGAGAAAACGGCACTGGCAATGAGTATCCAAGTGTAAATATTCAAAACCAAATCAATGGTTTGAAACAAGGCAAACATCGTCGTCTCCAATTGGTTGTTGACAGACATGTAGACATTGGCGACTAAACGGGCAAGTGCCGTGTCGAAACGCATGGCAGATCATGTTTAACGGGCGGCTTCGCAGCCATTCCGGCGCCCGCTTCCTCGGACAAGGCCCATGTCGTTTTCGCCCACCGGAGACCGTTTCGCCGCGTTTCGGCATCCGTCGTACACGCGCTTCTTCTTTGCGCGTTTCCTGCTTTCCTTCTCGCAGCAGATCGTCAGTGTCGCCGTCGGCTGGCAGATGTACGATCAGACCGGCAAGGCGATCTATCTCGGTCTGATCGGGCTGGTACAGTTCCTGCCGTCGCTGCTGCTCATCCTGGTCACCGGTTCGGTGGCCGATCGGCACAATCGCCGGGCCATCGCCGCTCTTTGCTCTCTGGTAAGCGCGCTCTGCACGCTGGCGCTGCTGATCATGACGGCGACGGAGACCTTCGCGCCCTGGCCGGTCTTTGCGGTGCTTCTTATTTTCGGGATCGAGCGCGCCTTCATGTCGCCGGCGGTGCAGTCTCTCGCACCCAATCTCGTGCCCGAGCACGCCCTTTCCAATGCGATCGCCTGGAATTCATCGTCTTGGCAGCTGGCGGCGATCACCGGGCCGGTGATCGGCGGCCTGCTCTATGGCGTCAGTGCGACGACCGCCTATACGGTGGCGGTCATCTTTTCCATCCTCGGCGCGGCTCTCCTCTTCATGATCCCCAAGCCGGAACAGAAGACGACGGGCGAGTCCAAGAGCTGGGCGATGATTCTCGGCGGCTTCAGCTTCATCCGCGCCGAAAAGGTGGTGCTCGGCGCGATCTCGCTCGATCTCTTCGCCGTTCTGCTCGGCGGTGCGACTGCACTGATGCCGATCTTCGCCCGCGATATTCTGACGCTCGGCCCCTGGGGACTCGGACTGCTGCGGGCAGCGCCAGGACTCGGCGCCATCGTCATGGCGATCTTCCTCGCCGCCTACCCGCTGAAACACCGCGCCGGTCTCTATATGTTCATCGGCGTTGCCCTGTTCGGTGTCGGCACCATCATCTTCGGCGCCTCGACCAATACCGAAATTTCGATCGCAGCACTGGCGCTGATGGGCGCGGCCGACATGGTGTCGGTCTATGTGCGCGAGAGCCTGATCGCGCTCTGGACGCCGGACCAACTCCGCGGCCGGGTCAATGCGGTCAACATGGTCTTTGTCGGCGCTTCCAACGAACTTGGGGAGTTCAGGGCGGGCACGATGGCGTCCGTCTTCGGCGCGGTGCCAGCAGTCATCATCGGCGGGATCGGAACTCTGGCGGTTGCGGCGATCTGGGCTTCCAGTTTCCCGAAGCTGCGCAGGATCGACACGCTCGACGCACCCGCCTGACCGCTAAGCGGGATTATGCGTGCAGAGTAATAGACGGTGTCGCCTTCGCCGTCTTTCCCTCGAAGACGAGATCGAGGAATTCTGTCAGCCAGGCTCTCAGCGGCGCGTCGAACAGCATGCGGCCCTCAAGGTGTTCGCGGCCCTGCTGGGCGTTCGGCAGAATGAAGCGATGCGCACCGTGCACGACCCAGCGATGCATCATCACCCGGGTGAGCTCGGCATGGAACTGCAGGCCCCAGGCGTTGCCGTCGTAGCGGAAGGCCTGGTTCGGGTAGGCATCGCCTTCGGCGAGCAGGTCGGCGCCGTGTGGCAGCTCGAAGCCTTCGCGGTGAAAATGATAGACCATCTTCGGCCAGTGCATCAGCAGGCGGCCCTTCTCGGTCGGGTGCAGCGGGTACCAGCCGATCTCCGTCGAGCCGTCGGCATTCGGCTGCACCTTGCCGCCGAGATGACGCACCAGCATTTGGGCACCGAGGCAGATACCGAGAAAAGGGCGCTTTTCCCGTAGCGGGACCTCGATCCAGTCGATCTCCTTCTTGACAAAGTCATCCGGATCGTTGGCGCTCATCGGTCCGCCGAAGACGACGGCGCCGGCATGGTCTGCGAGCGTCGTCGGAAGCGGATCACCGAGGACCGGGCGACGGATATCGAGGCAGTAGCCTTTTTCGACCAGCAATTGCCCGACACGTCCGGCACTGGATCGCTCCTGATGCAGGACGATAAGGATCGGGCGCCGGTCCCGGTTCGGGTTTTGCTCAGTCGGCATCGTCTTGCGCAACCTGGATATCCGTTACCCTGGCGGCCGCCTCCTGCCGCTTTTGAATGCGTTCGCGTGAGGAGACCCCGAGCAGATCGGCGATACGCCAGATGACATGATCTTCCATCTCGCTGCGCTCGCCGTCGGCATAAACGATGTCCCAGAGAATGCCGATCAGCTCCAGACGTTGCTCGGTATCGAGATGGCGTTTCAGATCGGCGGTGAAGCGATAATAGTCGACGGCGGAGCTTTCGGCTTCGAGGCCGGCGGCCATCAAAGCATCGAGCTGCTTGCTGTCGAGCGAATACTGCTCCTTCAAGAGCTTGCGCAGCCGCTTCTTTTCACTGGCCTTGATCTGGCCGTCGGCTTCCATGACCTGCATGCAGAGTGCTGCCACCGCGATGCGCGGGTCATCGGGGGCAAAGCCTTTCTTCGGACGATCGGCGGTGAGATTCTGGAAGAATGCCTGAAAGCGTTCGAACATGCGGGTTTCGTTCCGTGTCAGAAAAGGCGAAGCCGTGTCTTGGGTTCCGGTTCCGTCCTGGGATCGCGAACGCCGGGATCATCCGGCAGCCCGCCGAAAAAGGGCTTTGCTTCGTTCGGTGCTGGCGCTTTGCCGCTGGCGGCGGCTTCGACGGGTTTCGGCTTTGCCGGCGCCGGGCGCACAGCCTCGGCGATCGTCGCGGCGCGTTCCAGCTCAATAATGCGGTGATCGTTGACCGGGCTTTCCGGTTTGACGTCACGCAGCGGCGGCAGGGTCTTCAGAGCAGTTTCTATGGAAGCGGGTGCATAACCGTCTTCGAGCGGCCCCTCGATCTGACCGAAGGGCGCTTTCCATTCGAAGGCGTCCAAACGGCCGGTGACCGGCGACACCGGCAGCCATTTGTCGGAGACGAAACCATCCGCAACCCAGGCAGGATCGCGCGGAGCTTTCAGTGCCTGCGCCAGCCAGTGGCGCACGCGGCCCTGGTCGCCGGTCTCGGCCTCCTCGATGTCGGCCAGGAGCAGGAAGGCCGCTTCACGCGGCTCAATGCGCGCAGCCGCTTCCGCCTTGGCGCGCGCCTTGGCAAATTCCTGCGCGTCGAGCGCCGCCTTAGCGACGACAAGAAGAGATTCGACATTGTTCGGGCGCATCGCTTCCAGCCGTTCGGCGCGCTTCAGCCGGTCGAGTGTGGAATCGCCGCTGCGGGCTCTGACATAGGTCTGGCCGATCTCGGGATGAGGCGCCGATTTCCATACTTGTTCGAGGATCGAAGCGGCCTTGCGCAGACCGCCTTCGCGGAACAGTGCCTTTGCGGCAATGAGAGCGGCCGGAACGAAATCGGCGGCGAGCTTCAGCGCCTGCAGGGCGTCGTCGCGGGCGCCGGCCGGGTTGCCTTCCAGCTTCTCGGTGGCGCGTGCCGTCAGCAGCACGGCGTGCAGGCGGTTGGCCTCGGGTTTGTCAACGACGCGGGCAGCCTTCTGCTGCTCGAGCAGTCGGATCGCATCGTCCCAGCGGCCGGCTTGGCTGCGATATTCGAGGGTCGCCTGGGCGGCCCAGGGCAGATAGGGGGCGTTGTCGGCGGCCTTTTCGGCATATTGGCGGGCGGCCTCGTTGGCTCCGAGGCGGCGGGCTTCGAGATAGAGGCCGCGCAGGCCAAGTTCGCGCGTTTCCGGGTCGTTGGCCATGGCTTCGAACTTGGCGCGCGCCTCATCATGGCGGCCTTCGATCAGTGCCGCCTGAGCCTCGAGCAGATTGATCAGCGGCTCCTGATCGGCGCGGATGAGGCCACGCGAACGAGCCGCCATCTTGCGGGCGAGCAATGCATTGCCGGCGCCCGCGGCGATCAGGCCGGTCGACAGCGCCTGATAGCCGCGATCGCGCTTGCGGGCGCGGAAATAGCGTGTCACCGAATGCGGCGAAGTCCAGATCAACCGGGCGAACCACCAGGCGATCATCACGGCGGCGATAAGCGCGATGATCGCGCTGACGGCGACGATCAGTTTCGTCTGGTAGATCTGGCCCTCCCAGATCAGCGAGATGTCCCCGGGGCGGTCGGCGAACCAGGAGAAGCCGTAGGCAAGAAGCAGGACGAGCAAGGCGAAGATGACTAGCCTGGTCATGGTCTCACCCTTCCTTGCCGGCGCCGCTGACGGCTTTCGACAGCGCCCCGCCGACCAGTTCCTCGACACGGATGCGCGCTTCCAGCGACTGCTTGAAGGCGGCGGATGCCTGCTTGCCGGGGGGCGGCAGATTGTTCCATTCGGCGGACGCGCCGGGCAGATCGCCGTTCTTCACCTTGTCCTCCATGCGGGCGGCGATCGCTTCGACGCTTTCGCCTTCGATATTGCCGACGGGTCGGACCGTCACCAGCGATTTTGCACTCGCCATCAGCCGATCCGACCAGCTCTGGTTCGGATCCGGCTGATTAATCGATTCGATGATGGCGGTTGCAACGTCGGGAACCTGGCGCATCAGGTCGGCGCGTGAGGGAACGCCGGTCTCGGCAAAGCCACGCAAGTCGGCGACAGCAGGATCGTCAGGTGCGACGCCGGCGAACGTATCCAGCTCGGCCAGGAACGGCCCGCCGCGATCGATCGCCGCCTTCAGGGCGGCGGCCGCGATGGCTCGCGCGACCGCAACATCCTCGCGCGGCTCATTGAGTTTCTTTTCGGCCTCGGCGAGGCGCTTGGCGATATCGGCGTCGCTGCTCGTCTGTTGGTCGGAGGACTGGGCAAGCATCGAGCGCAGCTGGTCGACCTGACTGCTGAGCTCTGCAACCTTCTGGTTGAGCGCCTCGACATTTGCAGGATCTGCCGATGGCGCCGCTGCGGTGTTCTTCGCAGCCGTTTCCAGCGCGGCAATCCGCGTCTCGAACGCGCCGTCACCCGTGTTTACGGGATTGGCGGCAAGGTTGGCGACGGTCTGTTTCAAGCCTTCGATCTCACCGGAGAGATCGGCGATCTCGGACGAGGTCTGCGGGGCGGAGGAACCCGGGAGGTAACCTGCATATTGAATGACACCCGCGCCAAGCAGCGCCACGAGACCGCCGAAAATGCCGGCGGCGATAAGACCGGAGGTGCCGGCGCCCCGCCGCGCGGGCTGTTCGGCAGGGGGTGTGAAGGAAGATTCGGCGGCTGCCGACTTCTCCTCCTCCTCCGGCTCCGATTCGGGCCTGCTTTCGGGTTCAGGCTGCGACGCCGCTTCGGTTTCGGGCGGCGGGCCGAGATCCGCAGGGTGGGTGTCGGCGTCGCCGGAATGATTGTTCACCGGCTTTTCGGTATCGGCTTCGGAGGCGAAGTCCTGTGCATCGAGGTCGATCGTGACCGGCTCATCGGCGCTCTTCGAATGGCGTGGCGGGTTTCCCGATACCATGAGGTCCTCTTTATCCTGCATTGCAACGAAACTAGACAGTGATGCCAGTTAAGGGAAGAGGTTAGATCAAATTTGGGCGGCTAGAGCCTTCAAAGCAGCGACAAAAGACTTTGCTCATCCGGCATGGACGAAATCGCCACGGTTTTTTTCAGGGACATCGGAATGGCCTGTGCTACCGCTTCGCTCAGGCAGAGAAGGCGGGTTTCGCGGTGTTCCGACAGGGCTGATCGCAGCTCTGCCAGGTGAAAAAAATCTTCCACCGCCTGCCGGGAATAGAAGAGAACGGCGTTCGGGCGGCCGCCGGAAAAGAGAGCTTCGATCTCAATCGGGCTCGGAACAACCGGCGTCATGCGATAGCATTCGGCGACGGAAAAACGGATGCCGCGTTCAAGCATTCCTTGTTCAAAAGTTTCGGCGCGCGGTATCCCAGCAAGATAGAGCAAACGATTCACCCCTTGCGCCGCGACGAGCTCGGCAAGATCGCGTCCGTTGCCAGAGGAAGAGGCGACCGATCGGAAGCCGAGGCTTTCCGCGGCTTGCGCCGTCGCGTCTCCGACCGCGAAAAGCGGGCGGGCCAGATGCGGGTAGAGCTGATCGCCGAGGGCGGAAACGACCCTGACCGCTTCGGCGCTGGTCACAGCGATTGCACCGCTGCTGGCCGTAAGCGCGCTTGCGGCTGCGGCCCTGTCGTGCACCGGCCGACGCAGCGGCAGCAGCAGCGGCTCGTGGCCCATGTCGCGCAGACGTTGTGCTGTTCTTGTCGCCGAATGCGCGGGGCGGGTGACGAGCACACGCATGGCCGCTTCAGTGCCAGTCGTCGAAGAAGGCGCTGCCGGCTCTAGCGCGCACATCCTGGCCGGCGCGGGTGCCGAGTGCGGCCGCGTCGCGGCGGTGGCCATCGGTGGTCACCGCATGCTGGCTGCGGCCGTCGGGCGTGATGATCAGGCCGGAGAATCGAATGAGGTCGCCCTCGCAAACGGCATAGCCGCCGATCGGCGTGCGGCAGGAGCCGTCGAGAGCAGCGAGGAAGGCGCGTTCGCAGGAGACGGTGTCGAAGGTCGCGGCATCGTTGACCGCCGCCAAGAGGTCATCGATTTTTGTGTCGCCGACGCGGCTTTCGATGCAGATCGCCCCCTGCGCCGGCGCCGGTGGGAAGCTATCGGGGTCGAGGATATCGGTGATCACCTCGACCTTGCCGAGTCGTTTGAGGCCGGCTAGCGCCAGCAAGGTTGCATCCGCTTGCCCCTCTTCGAGCTTGCGCAGGCGGGTTTCGACGAGACCGCGGAAGGTGATGACGTTGATGTCGGGCCGCATGCGGCGGATCAGCGCCTGGCGGCGCAGCGACGCAGAGCCGACGGTGGCGCCATGCGGCAGGTCGATCAGTCTGGGTGCGGTGCGGCCGACGACGGCGTCGCGGATATCCTCGCGCGGCAGATAGGCAGAGAGGTGAAGGCCGTCCGGCAGGTGCGTCGGCATGTCCTTGGCGGAGTGCACGGCGAAATCCAGCTCGCCCGACACAAGCTTCTGTTCGAGTTCCTCGGTGAAGAGGCCCTTGCCGCCGATCTCGGCCAGCGATCGGTCGGTGATGCGGTCGCCCTTGGTGGTCAGCACGACGATTTCGAACATCTCTTCAGGCAGATGATGCGCCGCCATCAGCCTGTCGCGGGCCTCATGCGCCTGGGCAAGCGCCAGCGGGCTGCCCCGCGTGCCGATCCGGAAAGGTTTTGTTTGCATCCGCTCTGTTCCGTTGTTACCGGAATTCTCGTAAACGGGTTTCCGTTCCATCGCAATCAACGAACAGGCCAATGGTTCCCTTTCTGCGCATCCTCGGCATCGAAACAAGCTGCGACGAGACCGCCGCCGCCGTCGTCGAGCGTGATGCGGAGGGGCATTGCAACGTCCTGTCGGACGTCGTGCTTTCCCAGCTCGACGAGCACAGCGCCTATGGCGGCGTGGTGCCGGAGATCGCCGCGCGCGCCCATGTCGAGGCGTTGGACGAACTGATCGAACAGGCGCTGAAACGCGCCAATGTGTCGCTTGATGATGTCGACGCCATCGCCGCCACGTCAGGCCCGGGTCTGATCGGCGGATTGCTTGTCGGATTGATGACCGGCAAGGCGATCGCCAAGGCCGCCGGCAAACCGCTCTATGCTGTCAACCATCTCGAGGGCCATGCGCTGACGGCGCGGCTGACCGACGGGCTCTCCTTTCCCTATCTGGTGCTGCTCGTCTCCGGCGGCCATACCCAGCTGATCCTGGTGCGTGGCGTCGGACAGTATGAACGTTGGGGCACGACGATCGACGATGCACTCGGCGAAGCTTTCGACAAGACGGCAAAACTGCTCGGCCTGCCCTATCCCGGCGGTCCGGCGGTGGAGCGGATGGCGCGCGACGGCAATGCCGATCGTTTCGATTTTCCGCGCCCGCTCGTCGGCGAGGCGCGGCTCGACTTCTCGTTTTCCGGCCTGAAGACGGCGGTGCGGCAGGCGGCGCAAGAGATCGCGCCGCTCAGCGATCAGGATGTGGCTGATATCTGCGCTTCGTTCCAGAAGGCGATTTCGCGCACGCTGAAGGACCGCATCGGCCGCGGCCTGCAACGGTTCAAGACGGAGTTCCCGACCAGCGGCGAGAAGCCGGCGCTGGTCGTTGCCGGCGGCGTCGCTGCTAATCTCGAGCTGCGCGGCACGCTCCAGGCGCTCTGCGACAAGAACGGTTTCCGCTTCATTGCGCCGCCGCTCAGCCTTTGCACCGACAATGCGGTGATGATCGCCTGGGCGGGGCTCGAGCGCATGGCGACCGGTGTAGCGCCTGATACACTCGACGTGCAGCCGCGTTCGCGCTGGCCGCTCGATGCCAATGCCGAAACGCTGATCGGCTTTGGAAAGAGAGGAGCCAAGGCATGAGTGAAAAGATCGCCGTCATCGGATCGGGCGCATTCGGCACGGCGCTTGCCGCTGTGATCGTCCTTGCCGGCCGCAGCGCCGTGACGCTCGTCGGGCGCGATCCGTCCCTGATCGAGGATCTGAAAGAAGAACGGCTGCATGATGCCGTGCTGCCCGGCATCCCGCTGCCCGAAGCCCTGGAATTTTCCGCCGAGGCGGATGCGATCACCGGGGCGTCCATCGTGCTTTTTGCGATGCCGTCGCAGGCGCAGGCGGACGCGGCGCGGCAATATGGTCCCTACCTGTCAAAGGATGCCGTTGTCGTCACTTGCGCCAAGGGCATTGAGCGGACGACGGGCAATCTTTTGACCGATATGCTCGAGCGGGAACTGCCGGACCATCCGGTGGCGGTTCTCTCCGGCCCGGGATTTGCCGCCGATATCGCCAAAGGGCTGCCGACGGCGATGGCGATTGCGGCTAATGACATGGAGACGGCCGAGCGGCTCGCTCAGGCGATCTCCGGACGGACCTTCCGGCTCTATGCCTCCACCGACCGCGTTGGCGTGCAGCTCGGCGGCGCGCTCAAAAATGTGCTGGCAATCGCCTGCGGCATCGTCGAAGGCCGCGGCATCGGCGAATCCGCCCGCGCCGCGTTGATTGCGCGCGGTCTCGCGGAAATGTCGCGCTTCGTCGTCGCCAAAGGCGGGCAGGCCGATACGGTGCGCGGACTTTCCGGTCTCGGCGATCTGGTGCTGACGGCAACGAGTCATCAATCGCGAAACCTGCGTTTCGGCATTGCGCTCGGGCGCGGCGAAAAGACCGATCCCACCCACGGCGCCCTGGTGGAGGGTGCGTTTGCCGCTTCCGTCGCCTCCCGGCTTGCCGCGGGGCTTGCGATCAGCATGCCGATCACGGATGCCGTTTCCGCCATCATCGACAGCCGGCTCGACATATCAGACGCCATCGAGCAGTTGATGACGCGTCCAATCACCACCGAATAGGAGAATAGACATGCTTTTCGCCCTGCTCTGCAAGGACAAGCCGGGACATCTGAACGTTCGCATGGAGACGCGGCCGACGCATCTTGCCTATCTCGACAAACTCAATGCCGAAGGCAAGCTCTCCATGGCCGGCCCTTTTCTTGACGACGAAGGCAAGGCCTGCGGCAGTCTGGTGCTTGTCAAGGCGGAGACAGCGCAAGAGGCAAAGGCGCTCGCCGATGCCGACCCTTACGCCATGGCCGGTTTGTTCGAAAGCGTCGATATCAAGCCCTTCAACTGGGTCTTCAACAAGCCGGAGGCGTGAGCATGGCGCATTGGCTCTATAAATCCGAACCTGCCTCCTGGTCCTGGGAGCAGCAGAAGGCCGCCGGTGAAAAAGGCACGGAGTGGACCGGCGTGCGCAACTATCTGGCGCGCAACAACATGCGGGCGATGCAGATCGGCGACAAAGGGTTCTTCTACCATTCCAATGACGGGCTGGAGATCGTCGGCATCGTCGAAGTCGCAGCGCTGTCGCATCCCGACTCCAGCGCCAAGGGCGATCCGAAGTGGGATTGCGTCGATATCCGCGCCGTCATGGACATGCCGAAGCCGGTAACGCTGAAGGACATCAAGGCGAATGCGAAACTCGCCAAAATGTCGCTCGTCACCTCCATGCGCCTTTCCGTGCAGCCGGTGACTGATGACGAATGGGCCGAAGTCTGCCGCATGGGCGGCCTCGACAATCCGCCGCGCTGAAGACCATTGAAGACCGACCCGGAAACCTTCATTCGCGCCAATACGAGTCTGCTGCCGCCGCCGCATGTGCCGGAGATTTCGCTCTTTCTGGCGAACGAGGCGCATGAACTCTGGCTGAAAACGGAAGAGGAGCTGGAAGCCATCGGCCTGCCGCCGCCCTTCTGGGCTTTTGCCTGGGCGGGCGGGCAGGGGCTGGCGCGCTACATCCTCGATCATCCGGACATGGTGCGGGGCAAACGCGTGCTGGATTTTGCCAGCGGCTCCGGCCTTGTCGGCATTGCGGCGGCCATGGCCGGCGCCGGGGAGGTGATGGCTGCCGATATCGACCCCTGGGCAAAGACGGCAATCCGGCTGAATTCAGAGGCCAATCATGTTGCGCTCGGATTTACCGGCGCCGATCTGGTCGGTGCGAGTGTTGAGGCGGACATCGTGCTAGCCGGCGATGTCTTTTACGATCGCACATTCGCCGATGCGCTCGTCCCCTGGTTCGCGCGGCTGGCGGCCGAGGGCAGGCCGGTACTGGTCGGCGATCCCGGGCGCAGCTACCTTCCGCGGGACCGGCTGGAATTCTGCGCTGTCTTTCAGGTGGCGGTGACGCGGGCGCTAGAGGATAGCGACATCAAGAAGACGACCGTATGGCGCTTCGCGCCCGGCTGATACGGAACTCTAACGCGCGTCGCGATGCGCCATGCGGTTAAGGCCGGATGACGCAGACATTGGCTTCATAGGAGCAGGGATCGTCCTGGATGGCGACGTCGATGACCTTTGCCTTCGGCGCCAGCGTCTCAGGCCGGGCTGCAGGATAGTAGCCGTAGCCGTTGCCACCGACATAGGTCCCGCCGTCGGTCTCGTAGACATAGGAAGACCCGGCATAGGTGCCGCCGCCGTATCCGCCCGCTGTCTGGGGCAGGAGGACGACGAGACTGCCGCGGGTGAGGCGATTGGCTGTCGGCGGCGAAAACCGTTCCAGCATCGGCATCCGCTTTCTGCCGTATCGATAGCCATAAGTGCTGTCGAAACGAATGCCGCGATCGCGCCAACTCAGCCTTTCGCCGAGATAAAGTCCATCGTGAAAGACACGGCGATGGGGAAAGCGACGATCGTCGCGGTGCTCGCCCGCCATGGCGGGAAGTGCGGCCAGCGCGGCAAGGGTAAGCAAGGTAGCTCTCGACAGACTGCGAAACATCGACGCCGGCCTCCGGAATTGCAATCGTTAACAAATCGTTAACGCCAGATTGCGCCAAAAGCTGCAGCTTGTCCATGCGCGCCTGAGAAGTGGCCGAAATATTGAGCGGAAAAGACCAGTTTCGTTAGTCCGCAAACTTCGCGGTAACCCGAATCGATTAAATTAGAAGCAGACAGCGATTGTGCTTGTCGTATGGCTTTCCGGTGATTAAACGTGCGCAATTGATGCAACGCACACAGAGAATTTTGTCATTCGTGTGGTTGACTGAGCATGCTCCGAAATCCGGGAGCGCAGAGAAGCCGCCGCGAGGTTCTGATGGCGAACGTGACAAATAACCGGCCCCTGTCGCCGCATTTGCAAGTCTATAAACTTATTCCCACCATGGTCATGTCGATCGTCCACCGCATCACCGGTGGCGCGCTCTACGTCGGTACGCTGCTGGTCGCCTGGTGGCTGATCGCAGCGGCAAGCGGCCAGAGCTCTTACGACTGGGCCAACTGGGTGCTCGGCAGCCTTCTCGGCAAGCTCGTGCTGCTCGGCTATACCTGGGCACTGCTGCACCACATGCTCGGCGGTTTCCGCCATCTCATGTGGGACCTCGGCTACGGCTTCGAGAAGGAAGTCTCGACCAAGCTCGCCATCGCCAACGTCATCGGCTCGCTCTGTCTGACCGTGCTGGTCTGGGCGATCGGCTTTCTCATTCGCTTCTGAAGGTCCTCTCATGGATATGCGTACCCCCCTCGGCAAGGTTCGCGGGCTCGGCTCCGCCAAGGAAGGCACAAGCCATTTCTGGCGTCAGCGGCTGACCGCGGTCTCCAATATTCCGTTGATCCTGTTCTTCGTCATCTTCATGATCACCTATGCCGGCGCGCCCTATGCGGATGTTGTTCGCGCCCTGTCGAACCCCTTTGTCGCCGTCGTCATGGGATTGATGGTGATATCGGGCGTCATCCATATGAAGCTCGGCATGCAGGTCATCATCGAGGATTATGTGCATGGCGAATTCGGAAAGATCGCTCTGCTGATGCTGAACACGTTCTTTGCGATCGTGGTCGCCAGCCTCTGTCTCTTCGCCATTTTGAAAATTGCATTCGTAGGATAAGCTCGACATGGCACCGACTTCACCAGCCCAGAATGGCAAGGCCTACAAATATGTCGACCACTCCTATGACGTGATCGTCATTGGCGCCGGCGGTGCGGGTTTGCGCGCGACGCTCGGCATGGCCGAGCAGGGATTCCGTACCGCCTGCATCACCAAGGTTTTCCCGACCCGCTCGCACACCGTAGCGGCGCAGGGCGGCATCGCCGCCTCGCTGCGCAACATGACGCCGGATAGCTGGCAGTGGCATCTCTACGACACCGTCAAGGGTTCGGACTGGCTCGGCGACGTCGACGCCATGCAGTATCTGACCATGGAAGCGCCGAAGGCGGTCTATGAGCTCGAGCATTACGGCGTGCCGTTCTCGCGTAACGAGGAGGGCAAGATCTATCAGCGCCCCTTCGGCGGCCACATGCAGAATTACGGCGAGGGCCCGCCGGTGCAGCGCACCTGCGCCGTCGCCGACCGTACCGGCCACGCCATCCTGCATACGCTCTACGGCCAGTCGCTGCGCAACAATGCCGAATTCTTCATCGAATATTTTGCGCTCGACCTGATCATGTCCGAAGACGGCAGCCGCTGCACCGGTGTCGTCGCCTGGTGTCTCGATGACGGCACGATCCATCGCTTCGCCGCCAAGATGGTGGTGCTGGCGACCGGCGGCTACGGCCGTGCCTATTTCTCGGCAACGTCTGCCCATACCTGCACCGGCGACGGCGGCGGCATGGTGGCACGCGCCGGCCTGCCACTGCAGGACATGGAATTCGTGCAGTTCCACCCAACCGGTATCTACGGATCGGGCTGTCTGATCACCGAAGGCGCGCGCGGCGAAGGCGGTTACCTCGTCAACTCCGAGGGCGAACGCTTCATGGAGCGTTATGCGCCTTCGGCCAAGGATCTTGCCTCGCGCGACGTCGTTTCGCGCTGCATGACGCTGGAGATCCGCGAAGGCCGTGGCGTCGGCAAGAACAAGGACCACATCTTCCTGCATCTCGACCATCTCGATCCGGCCGTTCTGCATGAGCGCCTGCCGGGCATTTCCGAGAGCGCCAAGATCTTCGCCGGCGTCGACGTCACACGCGAGCCGATCCCGGTTCTGCCGACCGTTCATTACAATATGGGCGGCATCCCCACCAACTATTGGGGCGAAGTGCTGAACGCCGATGGCGCCAATCCGGAGCGGATCATTCCCGGCCTGATGGCTGTGGGCGAAGCAGGCTGCGCTTCGGTGCACGGCGCCAATCGCCTCGGTTCCAACTCGCTGATCGACCTCGTGGTCTTCGGCCGCGCCGCCGCAATCCGCGCCGGCGAGGTCATCGACCGGGCGGCGCCGATCCCGCATCTCAACGTAGCCGCCTGCGACAAGATCATGGACCGCTTCGACGGCCTGCGCCACGCCAGCGGCGGCACGCCGACGGCTGTGCTGCGCGAGAAGATGCAGCGCGCCATGCAGGAAGACGCGGCGGTGTTCCGCACCCAGGAATCGCTGGAATCCGGTTGCCGGCGTATTTCGGCGATCTGGGGCGAAATGAAGGACATCAAGGTCACCGACCGGTCGATGGTCTGGAACTCCGATCTCGTGGAAACACTCGAGCTGCAGAACCTGATGGCCAACGCCATCACGACGATCTACGGCGCCGAGGCCCGCAAGGAGAGCCGCGGTTCGCACGCACGCGAGGATTACACCGAGGGCGCATTCGCCGGCCGCGACGACGTCAACTGGCGCAAGCATACGCTCGCTTGGGTGAACGAGGCAGGCGAGGTGAAACTCGACTATAGGCCTGTTCACACCGAGCTGATCGCCGAAGGCATCGATCCGCACAAGATCGAGCCGAAGGCGCGCGTCTACTGATCTCAAGAGGAACCTCGCATGGTTGAACTCGCTCTCCCCAAGAACTCACAGATGCGCGAAGGCAAGGTCTGGCCGAAGCCGGCCGGTGCGACAAACACGCGCGAATTCCGCGTCTATCGCTGGAGCCCGGACGATGGTCAGAACCCGTCGATCGACACTTTCTACATCGATGTCGACGATTGCGGCCCGATGGTTCTCGACGGCCTGCTCTACATCAAGAACAAGATCGATCCGACGCTGACGCTGCGCCGTTCCTGTCGCGAGGGCATCTGCGGCTCCTGCGCGATGAACATCGACGGCACCAACACGCTTGCCTGCACCAAGGGCCTCGACGATATCAAGGGCGCGGTGAAGATCTATCCGCTGCCGCATCTGCCCGTCGTCAAGGATCTGGTGCCCGATCTCAGCAACTTCTACGCCCAGCATCGCTCGATCGAGCCCTGGCTGAAGACGGTGTCGCCGACACCGGCCAAGGAATGGAAGCAGAGCCATGAGGACCGGCAGAAGCTCGACGGTCTTTATGAATGCATCCTCTGCGCCTGTTGCTCGACCTCGTGTCCGAGCTACTGGTGGAACGGCGACCGTTATCTAGGTCCGGCCGTTCTGCTGCAGGCCTATCGCTGGCTGATCGACTCCAGAGACGAGGCGACCGGCGAGCGTCTCGATAACCTCGAGGATCCGTTCCGTCTTTACCGCTGCCACACGATCATGAACTGTGCGCAGACCTGCCCGAAGGGCCTCAACCCAGCCAAGGCAATCGCCGAAATCAAGAAGATGATGGTCGAGCGCCGGGTCTGATCGGTATGCATGCCACTGGCGGATTGGACGGCTTCGATCCCGGAGCCGTCACGGAGATCAGGTCGCGGCTCGCCTCCGTGCGCGAGCAGGGCATCCGCATCGGTCTGGCGGTCGAAAGCGGCAGCCGCGCTTGGGGCTTTCCGTCTCCCGACAGCGATTATGATTGCCGCTTTATCTATATCCGTCCTGTCGAACATCATCTCGCGCTTGTTTCAGCACGCGACGTCATCGAGTGTCGGCGATATCGCGGGCGGCTGGGATCTGCGCAAGGCGCTCCGGCTCGCTTTGAAGGGGAACGCAGTGGTGGTCGAATGGTTGAAATCGCCGATCGTCTATGAGGAGGAAGCGGGCTTTCGCTTGCGCCTCGGCGCGCTGCTCGATCTGATCATGGTGCCGGAGAAGGTTGCCGCACATTATGTCGGGCTCATGCGGCAACATTTTCAAGGCCACGGCGAAGAGACGATCAGACTGAAGAAGCTGCTTTACGCCGTGCGTCCGGCCATCGCGCTCGAATGGATGCGGCAGAGTTCGTTCCGCGCGCTGCCACCGATGAATATGCTGGAATGCCTCGGGGCGATCTCCATTGCGCCGGAAGTCCGGGCGGCGATTCTCGATCTCGTGCATGTTAAGAAGCAGACCCGTGAGATGGGGGAAGGTCTGCCGCCGGAGCCGGTGCGGTTATTCCTGCGGAGCTCATTCGAGCACCATTCCGAGACATTGCGGGAGTTTGGCAGAAATCCTGCCAGAGATGAGGGTGCGCAACACCTTGCTGACAAATTCTATGTGCAGGAAGTTTTGCAGCAGGGCAGTTGAACTGTATCGTTTTTCGGTTAGGTGTTGTCACGGGCAATTTCTGCAACCCGACTTGATTAACCAAAGCGAATTACGATAATCGGACGTGTCTCACGCCCGTTCTTTGCGGCGATAGCCGAATTCAGGAGTATGATGATGCAGTTGCGATATGCGATGACAGGTCTGGTGGTGGCTCTCGCGCTAGCCGGTTGTCAGCGTACGGCATATGATTATAGCTCCAACTCGAACGCCGGACCGGCGCCGTTGACGGCGCAGCCTGTGCCCTCTGTGCAGGGCGGCCAGCTTCCGCCGCCGACCGGCAGCTCGCAGTTTCCGGCCGCGCCGACGGCGACGGCACCGATGCCTGGGGCGCAGTCCGGCGCCATGGCAGCGAATGCGCTCGACGTCACCAAGGAATCAATGGTCGGAAGCTGGCGCGTCAACGGCAGCTGCGACATGTTCCTGACGCTCACCAATCTCGGCAGCGGGTCGCGTGGCGGCACGCGCGGCTGCGTCGGCGAGCTGACGGCAATGGGCTCCTGGGAGGTCGCCGGCAAGCAGGTGCTGCTCAAGGATCGTTCGGGCAACCAGATCGGCAGCGTCTACAAGACGGCCGACAATCGCTTCCAGGGCCAGACGAATACAGGTCAGCAGATCAGCCTCAGCCGGTAAACCAACCGCGCGGTAAACGATCCGGCGGCGCGCCGCTGATGACTGACAGGCGGACGTGCCCTCATGCAGCCAATGCCAGATTATACGCTCAGCGTTTGCGAACAGCTCAAATCGCTGACGCTTGCTGGTGCGTTGCAGGTCGATTCCGCCCAGATGGAGGTGGCCAAAAGCCTGGACCGGGTGCTTGCCGGGCTGAAGCAGCTGCGGCCGGCGGCCAAAGCGAGCGCGCTCGGTTGGCTGTTTGCCAAGAAGAAGAAAGCCGCCGACGGCATCAAGGGGCTTTACATTCACGGCAGCGTCGGACGCGGCAAGACCATGCTGATGGACATGTTCTTTGCCATGGCGCCGTGCAGGAAGAAGCGCCGGGCGCATTTCCATGAATTCATGGCGGATGTGCACAACCGTATCGCGGCACACCGGCTGAAGCTCAAGAACGGCGAGACGAAGCAGGCCGATCCGATGCCGCCGGTCGCCGCAGCCCTCTACGATGAAGCGGAACTGCTCTGCTTCGATGAATTCACCGTCACCGACATTGCCGACGCGATGATCCTGTCGCGGTTGTTTTCCGAACTCTTCGCGCGGGGATGCGTGCTGGTGGCGACCTCGAATGTCGAACCGGACAATCTCTACAAGGATGGGCTCAATCGCGGCCTGTTCCTGCCCTTCCTCGCTCTGCTCAAGCAGCATGTCGATGTCGTCACACTGGATTCGCCGACCGACTACCGGATGGAGAAGCTGAACAGCCAACCGGTCTATCTCGTGCCGATCAACGAACATAATGACATGGCGATGGAGGCATCCTGGACACAGGCGCTGCATGGGCGCAAGGCGCAGCCGCTCGATATTCCGATGAAGGGTCGCTCCATCCACGTGCCGCTTGCCGCCGACCGGATGGCGCGCTTCTCTTTCGCCGATCTCTGCGACAAGCCGCTCGGGGCCGCCGACTTCCTGGCCATTGCCGAGCGCTTCGACACCGTGTTCCTCGATCACGTTCCCCTGCTCGGGCCGGAGAAGCGGAACCAGATCAAGCGTTTCATCATTCTGGTCGATACGCTCTACGATCATGCCGTGCGGCTATACATATCCGCGGCGGCGTTGCCGGAGGACTTACTCATCAACCGTCGGGGCACCGAGAGCTTTGAATTCGATCGCACGGCATCGCGCCTGTTCGAGATGCGGAGCGCGGAATACCTTGCACTGCACCATGAGAAACGCGCCGCTGAATAACAGCATTGCGACAAAATATCTTACGTTTACGTAAGAATTTTGGGGTCTAAACGATTGAAAACGCTGCATCAAAATTAATGGATTGCCATTTTTAGTCTTTGGGTCTATGCGATTGCGTCATTGAGCGGCCTTGCAGCGTCGTTCGACGGATTTGATCGCAAAGGAAACAGCGAAATGGCGCGTAACAAGATCGCACTCATTGGTTCTGGCATGATTGGTGGTACACTGGCGCATCTCGCCGGCCTGAAGGAACTGGGCGACATCGTCCTCTTCGACATCGCCGACGGCATCCCCCAGGGCAAGGGCCTCGACATTGCACAGTCCTCGCCGGTCGAAGGCTTCGACGCCAATCTGACCGGCGCCAGCGACTACTCGGCGATCGAAGGCGCCGACGTCTGCATCGTCACCGCTGGCGTCCCGCGCAAGCCGGGCATGAGCCGCGACGACCTTCTCGGCATCAACCTCAAGGTCATGGAGCAGGTCGGCGCCGGCATCAAGAAGTATGCCCCGAACGCCTTCGTGATCTGCATCACCAACCCGCTCGATGCCATGGTCTGGGCGCTGCAGAAGTTTTCCGGCCTTCCGGCAAACAAGGTCGTGGGCATGGCAGGCGTTCTCGATTCCTCGCGCTTCCGCCTCTTCCTCGCCAAGGAATTCAACGTCTCCGTTCAGGACGTGACGGCCTTCGTTCTCGGCGGCCACGGCGACACGATGGTGCCGCTCGCCCGCTACTCGACGGTCGGCGGCATTCCGCTCACCGACCTCGTCACCATGGGCTGGGTCACCAAGGAGCGCCTCGAAGAGATCATCCAGCGCACCCGTGACGGCGGCGCCGAGATCGTTGGCCTGCTGAAGACCGGTTCGGCCTATTATGCGCCGGCTGCCTCGGCGATCGAAATGGCCGAATCCTACCTCAAGGACAAGAAGCGCGTTCTGCCTTGCGCGGCCCATCTGACCGGCCAGTACGGCGTCAAGGACATGTATGTCGGCGTTCCCACCGTCATCGGCGCCGGCGGCGTCGAGCGCGTCATCGAGATCGACCTCAACAAGACTGAGAAGGAAGCCTTCGACAAGTCGGTGGCCGCTGTCGCCGGTCTGTGCGAAGCCTGCATCAACATCGCGCCTGCCCTGAAGTAATCGGCGCTGAAGTAATCGAAACAGGGATAGACCCATGAACATTCATGAATATCAGGCCAAGGCTCTGCTCAAGGGCTATGGCGCGCCGGTTGCCGAGGGTGTGGCAATTCTCAAGGTTGAAGAAGCCGAGGCGGCCGCCAAGTCGCTTCCCGGCCCGCTTTACGTGGTCAAGAGCCAGATCCATGCGGGCGGCCGCGGCAAGGGCAAGTTCAAGGAGCTGTCGCCGGAAGCCAAGGGAGGTGTACGTCTCGCCAAGTCGATCGAAGACGTCGTTGCCAACGTCAAGGAGATGCTCGGCAACACGCTGGTGACTGCGCAGACCGGCGAAGCCGGCAAGCAGGTCAACCGTCTCTACATCGAAGACGGCGCCGACATCGAACGCGAACTCTACTGCTCGCTGCTGGTCGACCGCTCGGTCGGCAAGGTCGCCTTCGTCGTCTCCACCGAAGGCGGCATGGACATCGAGGCCGTCGCGCACGATACGCCCGAAAAGATCCAGACGATCGCCATCGATCCGGAAGCCGGCGTGACGACTGCCGACGTCGCCAAGATATCCGCCGCTCTCAAGCTCGAAGGTGCTGCCGCAGAAGACGCCAAGTCGCTCTTCCCGCTGCTCTACAAGGCCTTCAACGAGAAGGACATGTCGCTTCTCGAAATCAATCCGCTGATCGTCATGAAGAATGGCCATCTGCGCGTTCTTGACGCCAAGATGTCCTTCGACGGCAATGCGCTCTTCCGTCACGACGACGTCCGGGCGCTGCGCGACGAGACCGAAGAAGACGCCAAGGAAATCGAGGCTTCCAAGTGGGACCTCGCTTACGTCGCGCTCGACGGCAATATCGGCTGCATGGTCAACGGCGCGGGCCTCGCCATGGCAACGATGGATATCATCAAGCTGTACGGCAAGGAGCCGGCCAACTTCTGCGACGTCGGTGGCGGCGCCGGCAAGGAAAAAGTCGCTGCGGCCTTCAAGATCATCACCGCAGACCCGAAGGTCGAGGGCATTCTCGTCAACATCTTCGGCGGCATCATGAAGTGCGACGTCATCGCTGAAGGCGTCATTGCCGCGGTCAAGGAAGTCGGTCTCAAGGTTCCGCTCGTCGTGCGCCTTGAAGGCACCAATGTCGAGCTCGGCAAGAAGATCCTGAACGAGTCGGGTCTCGCGATCACGGCGGCTGACGACTTGGACGATGCGGCCAAGAAGATCGTCGCGGCGATCAACGGCTAATTTTGAGGGATCGGAAAGAATGTCTATTCTCGTCAATAAAGACACCAAGGTCCTCGTTCAGGGTCTGACCGGCAAGACCGGCACGTTCCACACCGAACAGGCGCTCGCTTATTACGGCACCCAGATGGTCGGCGGCATCCACCCGAAGAAGGGTGGTGAAACCTGGACCGGCGCAAAGGGCGAAAGCCTGCCGATCTTCGCGACCGTTGCCGAGGGCAAGGAAAAGACCGGCGCCGATGCGACCGTCATCTATGTTCCGCCGGCGGGCGCTGCCGATGCGATCATCGAAGCGATCGACGCCGAGATACCGTTCATCACCTGCATCACCGAAGGCATTCCGGTCATGGACATGGTGCGCGTGAAGGCTCGCCTCGACCGCTCCAAGTCGCGCCTGCTTGGGCCGAACTGCCCGGGCATCCTGACGCCGGAAGAATGCAAGATCGGCATCATGCCGGGCTCGATCTTCCGCAAGGGTTCGGTCGGGATCGTGTCCCGCTCGGGCACGCTGACCTATGAAGCCGTCTTCCAGACCTCCAACGAAGGTCTCGGCCAGACGACGGCCGTCGGCATCGGCGGCGACCCGGTCAAGGGCACCGAGTTCATCGATGTGCTCGAGATGTTCCTCGCCGACGAAGCCACGACTTCGATCATCATGATCGGCGAAATCGGCGGCTCCGCTGAAGAAGACGCAGCCCAGTTCCTGAAGGACGAGGCCAAGAAGGGCCGCAAGAAGCCGATGGCCGGCTTCATCGCAGGCCGTACGGCACCGAAGGGCCGCACCATGGGCCATGCCGGCGCCGTGGTATCCGGCGGCAAGGGCGACGCTGAATCGAAGATCGCGGCGATGGAATCGGCTGGCATCAAGGTGTCTCCGTCTCCGGCCCGCCTCGGCAAGACGCTGGTGGAAGTCCTGAAGGGCTGAAGCCGCCTATAGACCGGGCGGAGGAACGGCATCTGCGCCTTCGCCCGCTTGCATACGAGAGCAGCAGATGCGCCGCGGACAGGCGGCGATCGGAATGCGGCAGCCGGCGATCGATCCGGCAAAATCATCAAAGTCAGGAGGCGGACGGAAGCGTTCGCATATCACCATGGCACGGCAAGAAGCCAACGAGCAGTTTCAGATCACCTCGTTTCTGGATGGCGCCAACGCGGCCTATATCGAGCAACTCTATGCGCGCTACGAAGAGGATCCGGCGTCGGTCGACGATCAATGGCGCGCCTTCTTCAAGGCGCTGGAAGACGATCCTGCCGATGTGAAAAAGGCGGCAAAGGGAGCTTCCTGGCGTAGAAAGAACTGGCCTCTGGCAGCCGGCGGCGATCTGGTGTCGGCTCTCGACGGCGACTGGGGCATCGTCGAGAAGGTGATCGAGACGAAGGTGAAGGCGAAGGCCGCAGCCGAGGGCAAGCCCGCCGACAGCACCGACGTGCTGCAGGCGACGCGCGATTCCGTCCGCGCCATCATGATGATCCGCGCCTACCGCATGCGCGGCCACCTGCACGCCAAGCTTGACCCGCTCGGAATCGCCGCCACCGTCGATGATTATCGCGAGCTGTCGCCGGAAAATTATGGCTTCACATCAGCCGATTACGACCGCAAGATCTTCATCGACAACGTGCTCGGCCTGGAATACGCGACCATCCGCGAAATGATCGAGATCCTCGAGCGCACCTACTGCTCGACACTCGGCGTCGAATTCATGCATATCTCCAACCCGGAAGAGAAGGCGTGGATCCAGGAGCGCATCGAAGGCCCGGACAAGGGCGTGGCCTTCACGCCTGAGGGCAAGAAGGCGATCCTTTCGAAACTCGTCGAAGCCGAAGGCTACGAACAGTTCCTCGACGTCAAGTTCAAGGGCACCAAGCGCTTCGGCCTGGATGGCGGCGAATCGCTGATCCCGGCTCTGGAGCAGATCCTGAAGCGCGGCGGTCATCTCGGCCTGAAGGAAGCCGTGTTCGGCATGGCCCATCGCGGCCGCCTCAACGTGCTCTCGCAGGTCATGGGCAAGCCGCACCGCGCCATCTTCCACGAATTCAAGGGCGGTTCCTACGCACCCGATGAAGTCGAAGGCTCGGGCGACGTCAAGTACCATCTCGGTGCATCCTCCGACCGCGAATTCGACGGCAACAAGGTACACGTGTCGCTGACGGCGAATCCATCGCATCTCGAAATCGTCGATCCCGTGGTGATGGGCAAGGCTCGCGCCAAGCAGGACATGAGCGCTACGGTGTGGGAGGGCGACATCATTCCGCTTTCCGAACGCGCCAAGGTTCTGCCGCTGCTGATCCACGGCGATGCGGCCTTCGCCGGCCAGGGCGTCATTGCCGAAATCCTCGGTCTTTCCGGTCTGCGCGGCCACCGTGTTGCCGGCACCATGCACGTCATCATCAACAACCAGATCGGCTTCACCACCAATCCGGCCTTCTCGCGCTCGTCGCCCTATCCGTCCGACGTCGCCAAGATGATCGAAGCACCGATCCTGCACGTCAACGGCGACGATCCGGAAGCGGTCGTCTACGCAGCCAAGATTGCGACCGAATTCCGCATGAAGTTCCACAAGCCTGTGGTACTCGACATGTTCTGCTATCGCCGCTACGGCCACAATGAAGGCGACGAGCCGTCCTTCACGCAGCCGAAGATGTACAAGGTGATCCGCGGCCACAAGACCGTGCTGCAGCTCTATGCGGCCCGCCTGGTCGCCGAGGGACTGGTTACCGAAGGCGAAGTCGAGAAGATGAAGGCCGACTGGCGCGCGCATCTCGAGCAGGAGTTCGACGCCGGCCAGCACTACAAGCCGAATAAGGCCGACTGGCTGGATGGCGAGTGGTCGGGCCTGCGCACGGCCGACAATGCCGACGAACAGCGCCGCGGCAAGACCGCGGTGCCGATGAAGACGCTCAAGGAGATCGGCCGCAAGCTCTCGGAAATCCCGGCAGGCTTCAATGCGCACCGCACGATCCAGCGTTTCATGGAAAACCGGGCCAACATGATCGCCACCGGCGAGGGCCTCGACTGGGCGATGGCCGAAGCGCTCGCCTTTGGCGCGCTCTGCCTGGAAGGCCACAAGATCCGTCTGTCCGGTCAGGATTGCGAACGCGGCACCTTCTCGCAGCGTCACTCGGTTCTCTACGATCAGGAGACCGAGGAACGCTACATTCCGCTCGCCAATCTTTCGCCGACGCAGGCGCGCTACGAAGTCATCAATTCGATGCTTTCGGAAGAGGCCGTGCTCGGCTTCGAATACGGCTACTCGCTCGCTCGCCCGAATGCGCTGACGCTCTGGGAAGCGCAGTTCGGCGATTTCGCCAACGGCGCGCAGGTGGTCTTCGACCAGTTCATCTCCTCGGGCGAACGCAAGTGGTTGCGCATGTCCGGCCTCGTGTGCCTGTTGCCGCACGGCTATGAAGGCCAGGGTCCGGAGCACTCCTCGGCTCGCCTGGAACGCTTCCTGCAGCTCTGCGCGGAAGACAACATGCAGGTCGCCAATGTCACGACGCCGGCGAACTATTTCCACATCCTGCGCCGGCAGCTGAAGCGCGACTTCCGTAAGCCGCTGATCCTGATGACGCCGAAGTCGCTGCTGCGTCACAAGCGGGCCGTATCGACGCTTGCGGAACTCGCCGGCGAATCGGCTTTCCATCGCCTGCTGTGGGATGATGCCGAGGTGATCAAGGACGGCCCGATCAAGCTGCAGAAGGACAACAAGATCCGCCGCGTCGTCATGTGCTCCGGCAAGGTCTATTACGATCTTCTCGAAGAGCGTGAAAAACGCGGCATCGACGACATCTATCTCCTGCGCGTCGAGCAGCTCTATCCATTCCCGGCAAAGGCGCTAATCAACGAGCTGTCGCGCTTCCGCAATGCCGAGATGGTCTGGTGCCAGGAAGAGCCGAAGAACATGGGCGCATGGTCGTTCATCGACCCGTTCCTCGAATGGGTGCTCGCCCATATCGATGCGAAATACCAGCGCGTCCGCTATACCGGCCGTCCGGCCGCCGCCTCGCCGGCGACGGGCCTGATGTCGAAGCATCTGTCGCAGCTCGCCGCATTCCTCGAGGATGCATTGGGCGGCTAAATCAAGGGGGGGCGCAATGGCTTACTTCTTTCTGAGACTGCTGCCGCCGCGCCCCACTTTTCCGCACGACGGGACGGGGGAGGAAATGGCGGCGATGAAACGCCACGTCGAATATTGGCATCGGCAGGCCCTTGCGGGATCGGCAATTGTCGTCGGTCCCGTGTTCGAGGGTCAAGGCGCCTTCGGCATGGCAGTCGTCGAAGTCGAGGATCAGGCGGCGGCACAAGCGCTTGCCGACGGCGATCCCATCATCGCTTCCGGTCTCGGTTTCCGTTTCGATATCCTGCCGATGCCCTCGATCATTTTGCGGCCGCCCGCCGTCTGAAACGCATAAACGAAAACACACGAAATCAGGATTTGAACAATGGCCACAGAAATCCGCGTTCCAACTCTCGGTGAATCCGTCAGCGAGGCAACCGTCGGCACCTGGTTCAAGAAGGTCGGCGACGCCATCAAGGCCGACGAGCCGATTCTGGAGCTTGAAACCGACAAGGTGACCATCGAAGTTCCCGCGCCCGTCTCCGGCACGCTTTCGGAAATCGTCGCTGCCGCCGGCGAGACCGTCGGCCTCGGTGCATTGCTAGGCCAGATCTCCGCAGGTGCCGGCGCCGCCGCCGCGCCGGCTGCTGCCGCACCGGCCGCTCCCGCCCAGCCAGCCCCGGCTGCCGCGGCCCAGCCAGCTGCTGGTGCCGCTGCATCGTCGTCGAGTGCTTCCGTCTCCACCATGCCGCCGGCACCGGCGGCTGCGAAGATGCTGGCCGAAAGCAATCTTTCCGCCGATCAGGTCGACGGCAGCGGCAAACGCGGCCAGGTGCTGAAGGGCGATGTCATCGCCGCCGTCGCCAAGGGCATTTCCGCTCCGGCGGCCGTACCGGCAGCGGCGCCGGTTGCAGCGCGTGGCCCGTCGACGGTCGAGGATGCCTCACGCGAAGAGCGCGTGAAGATGACGCGCCTGCGCCAGACGATCGCCAAGCGCCTCAAGGACGCGCAGAACACCGCCGCCATGCTGACCACCTACAACGAGGTGGACATGAAGGCAGTCATGGACCTGCGCAACAAGTACAAGGACATTTTCGAGAAGAAGCACGGCGTCAAGCTCGGCTTCATGGGCTTCTTCACCAAGGCGGTGACGCATGCCCTGAAGGAACTGCCGGCAGTCAATGCCGAGATCGACGGCACCGACATCATCTACAAGAACTACTGCCATGTCGGCATGGCCGTCGGCACCGACAAGGGCCTCGTCGTTCCTGTTATCCGCGACGCCGACCAGATGTCGATCGCCGAAATCGAGAAGGAACTCGGCCGCCTTGCCAAGGCGGCCCGTGATGGCTCGCTTGCTATGGCCGACATGCAGGGCGGCACCTTCACCATCACCAATGGCGGCGTCTACGGTTCTCTGATGTCTTCGCCGATCCTCAACGCGCCGCAGTCCGGCATTCTCGGCATGCACAAGATCCAGGAGCGGCCGGTTGCAATCGGCGGCCAGGTGGTCATCCGTCCGATGATGTATCTGGCGCTGTCCTACGATCACCGTATCGTCGACGGCAAGGAAGCGGTCACCTTCCTCGTGCGTGTCAAGGAGAGCCTCGAAGATCCGGAACGTCTGGTTCTCGATCTCTAAGGAGCATTTCGATGCGGAACCGGGTCATGCGAGCGGCGCGCCTTCTTCTTTGCGCTGCCGTCGCGCATGCGCCGGTCTCCGCGTCGGCTGCCGGCTGGGATGTCGGCAAGGCCAGCAGCAATTTCGAGTTGGTGGCGCTTGATGATGCCGAACTCTCCAGCCGGTCGATCGACGTGGTCCATATGGGCGATGTCGAGCTGACATCGGGGCGCATTGTCGCTGCCGATCCGCTTGCTCAGCCGGATCGTCCGGCGCTGGCAAGAACGGTTGCGCCGGGCGACTATCCGGTGACGCTCTACCGGGCCTTCGGGCGCGTCGCGGCGGCCAGCATGCGGTTTGCCGAGGGCAAGCCCGATCATTGGGAGCTAGCTGTCCTTCCCGGGCAGGACCCGGCGATGCTGAAGGATGACGAGATCTTCGGCTATCCCGTCGATGCCGGCATCGGCTGCTACATGGATGCCGATACGCTGGCGCTGATCGATGAGCGTGAAGCGCAGGTCCAGGCGCAGAAGCCGGGCGTCGACATCAACTATTATGATGACGTGCTGGCTTCGGACCTCGATGCCAACAAGAACCACTATGCGCTGCACCGGCCGATTGCCGGCAAAAAGGGCAACGTCGCTGTGTTCTGGAGCGGCTGGGGCGACGGTGTCTATCCTGTCCTCTGGGGCCTCGACAAGGGCGGTCGTCCATTGGTGCTGTTGACGGATTTTGGTGTGATCGAGAATGCCGATGGACGGCGAGAGGCGATGGTGCAATGAGCGGGTCGATCGGGATCATGGCAGGGCGGAAAGGCGTGGCTGCAATTGCAGCCGCCGCGGTTTTCACCACTCCGGTTGCCGCGTTCGCCGCCGACTGCAAACAGGAGCACGCCGTTTACGTCGACCGTGACGGCGCCTATGAACTGCGTTTTATATCGCTGAATTCTCCCTCGGCTGCCGCCAGCAACCAGTTCAAGGTCAATGCGCTCGAGACATCCGTCGTCATGGAAGGCTACGTGATGCCATCGGAAGATCCGGTGCGGGCGATCGGCATCCTGATGTTCAACTGCCCGGAGGGAGACGCGACCGGCGCCGACCTCGATGCATGCACCGTCTGGCAGGGCGCCGTCTACGGTATGAATGCCCAGGGCGAGATGGACAATCTGCAGCCGGAGGGCGCGGCGGCGGCCGAAAAGCTCGTGCTTCCCGGCCTTGGTCCCGCCATTCGTGAATCGAGCGCCTGGGGCGAGGGCAAGGCTTCGGTGGCGCCGTGGGACGTGCTGACTTTCAAGGAGTGTGCGACATGAGTGATGCACCTGTTGTTCTCGTGACCGGCGGCAGCCGGGGTATTGGCGCCGCGGTCTGCCGGCTCGCCGCGCGCCAGGGCTGGCGCGTCGCCGTGAATTACGCCTCCAGCCGACAGGCGGCGGAGGCTGTCGTTGCGGCGATCACCGAGGCCGGCGGCGAGGCCGTGGCGATCCAGGGCGATGTCGGCAAGGCTGCCGATATCGCCGCGATGTTTGCAGCGGTCGACCGTCATTTCGGCCGGTTCGACGGGCTGGTCAACAATGCCGGCATTGTCGATTATCCGCAGCGGGTCGATGAGATGTCGATGGAGCGGGTCGAAAGGATGCTGCGCGTCAATGTGACCGGCTCCATCCTGTGCGCGGGAGAGGCCGTTCGCCGCATGTCGAGCCGTCATAGTGGGCGGGGCGGCGCGATCGTCAATGTTTCGTCGATGGCGGCAATCCTCGGCTCGGCCACACAGTATGTCGATTATGCGGCTTCGAAGGCGGCGATCGATACCTTCACCATCGGGCTCGCGCGTGAGGTCGCAGCCGAGGGTATTCGTGTGAATGCCGTCAGACCCGGTATCATCGAAACCGATCTGCATGCTTCGGGCGGACTGCCGGACCGGGCCCGCGAAATGGCACCGTCGGTCCCGATGCAGCGTCCAGGCACAGCCGAGGAGGTGGCAGACGCTATCCTCTATCTTCTTTCTCCTTCCGCCTCCTATGTCACCGGCGCGATCCTCAACGTGAGCGGCGGCCGCTAGAAAGACGGGTAAAAAACAGCATGCAGTATACGCTCGTGCATCACGATACGCCTGTCCTTATCCAGTTTTTCCTACGGCATCGGCATGGCGACGGCGCTGGTCGCCTTGTTTGCCGGCGTCTTCTATTTCTTCACGGTCAGGCGATCCGTGACCGCTTCATCGCCAGCGGCAAATGGTTCAACCGCATCACCGGAGCGGCACTCGTCGCCTTCGGCTTCCGCCTGGCGCTGTCGCGCGAGTCGACTAATCGATAAATTCAAAGGGAAAAGTAATGTCTTATGATGTGATCATTATCGGAACCGGCCCGGGCGGCTATGTCTGCGCCGTCAAGGCAGCCCAGCTCGGCCTCAAGGTCGCCGTCGTCGAAAAGCGCGCGACTTATGGCGGCACCTGCCTGAACGTCGGCTGCATTCCGTCGAAGGCGCTGCTACATGCTTCCGAAATGTTCCATCAGGCCGGCCACGGATTAAGCGCGCTTGGCATCGACGTGCCGGCGCCGACGCTCAACCTCGGCAACATGATGGCGCACAAGGATGCGACGGTGAAGTCGAATGTCGACGGCGTCGCCTTCCTCTTCAAAAAGAACAAGATCGACGCTTTCCAGGGTACCGGCAAGATCGTTTCGGCCGGCAAGGTTTCCGTCACCGCCGAGGATGGAACGGCGCAGGAGATCGAGGGCAAGAACATCGTCATCGCCACCGGCTCCGACGTCGCCGGAATTCCCGGCGTGCAGGTCGAGATCGATGAAAAGACCATCATTTCCTCCACCGGCGGCATCGCACTGGAAAAGGTGCCGGAAACGTTGATCGTCGTCGGCGGCGGCGTCATCGGCCTCGAACTCGGCTCGGTCTGGTCGCGTCTCGGCGCGAAGGTCACGGTCGTCGAATATCTCGACACCATCCTCGGCGGCATGGACGGCGAGGTCTCCAAGCAGTTCCAGCGCATGCTTGCCAAGCAGGGCATCGATTTCAACCTCAGTGCCAAGGTCACCGGCGTCGAGAAGGGCGGCAAGGGCGCCAAGGTCACATTCGAGCCGGTCAAGGGCGGTGACGCGGTGACGCTCGACGCCGAAGTCGTGCTGATCGCCACCGGCCGTAAGCCCTATACCGCAGGCCTCGGCCTGGAAGAGGCAGGAGTCGTGCTCGACAATCGCGGCCGCGTCGAGATCGACGGCCACTTCAGGACCAATGTCGCCGGCATCTATGCGATCGGCGACGTGGTGAAGGGTCCGATGCTGGCGCACAAGGCGGAAGACGAGGGTGTGGCGCTCGCCGAAATTCTCGCCGGTCAGCATGGCCACGTCAATTATGAGGTCATTCCGAGCGTCGTCTATACCCAGCCGGAGGTCGCCTCGGTCGGTAAGACCGAGGAGGAACTGAAGGCGGCGGGCATCGCTTACAAGGTCGGCAAATTTCCCTTCACCGCAAACGGCCGCGCCCGCGCAATGCTGGCGACCGACGGCTTCGTCAAGATCCTCGCGGACAAGGAGACCGATCGCGTGCTCGGCGGCCATATCGTCGGCTTCGGTGCCGGCGAGATGATCCACGAGATCACCGTGCTGATGGAATTCGGCGGCTCATCGGAAGATCTCGGTCGGACCTGCCATGCACATCCGACGATGTCCGAAGCGGTCAAGGAGGCTGCACTCGCGACCTTCTTCAAGCCGATCCATATGTAATCTTACATCTTCGTAATGAAGCGCGCAGCCGCTTGCCGAGAGGCAAGCGGCTGTTTTAGTTGTCTCATATCGCAAAGTTCGAGCATCGGGGGAGATCAGGAATTGCAGCAGCCGTCCATCCTGAGTTACAGTCTCAGCCAACGTTTCCTCCACTGGGCCGTGGCGCTGCTGATCTTCTTCAATCTGCTGTTTCCCGACGGGATGAATATTTGGCACCGCCTCGTTCGCAGGGGCGAGGTTCCGACGCCCGAGCAGATTGCCTCGGCGAATATTCACGCCTACGTCGGCATCGCCATTCTGCTGCTTGCCGTCCTCAGGCTCTGTCTGCGTTTTATGCAGGGTGTGCCGCCTGAGGTTTCGCAGGAGCCGGCGATCTTTCGTCTAGGGGCAAAGCTCGCCTATGCGGCGCTTTATATCCTGCTCTTCGCGCTGCCGCTTTCCGGCATCGCCGCTTACTATTTCGGCATCAATCCCGCCAGCTTCGTGCACGCGGATGTCTTGAAGATCGTTCTTTGGGGGCTGATCGCCGCCCACGTCGCCGGCGCGCTCGTCCATCAGTTCTATTGGAAGAGCAATGTGCTGCGCCGCATGACGCTCGGCTGACCGAAAACGAGTTCAGTTCACGGCGGTAACGGTGAAGCCCTGCTTGCGCAGCAACTCGATGACGCCGCCCTCGCCGGGCAGATGCAGGGCGCCGACGGCCATGAAGACGTTGCCACCGTCGAGAATGGGTGCGGCGCGCTCTGCCATGACCTTGTTTCGATCGAGGATGACCCGCTGTTCGAAGGCAGCATAGTCGCTGCTTTCTCCTTCGTTCTCCGGCGTCACTGTCTTCAGGATCGGCATGGTCATGCCGATATCGCCGGAGAGGTAGAGATCGGTCATCGTTTCGACGACATCATTCATTTTGGCTCCGAGTTCCAGCGTCTCGATCAGCGACTTCATATGGAATTCGACCGGCAGATCGGCCATGGCCTGGATCTGCTCGGCAAGGGTTTCCAGCCCCTTGACCTGCTTGCCTTCAGCAACGGCGTCGCTGGCAATTTTCTGGTCGAGAAACTGCACGCCTCTGGCCTTGCGTGCGAGTTCGCAGGCCGGAAGGGCGACGGCGCTGGCGATCATCCATGGCCGCATGCGGGAGACGGCGGTGAGGGGGATGCCGCGCTGCTTGAGGCCGGCTTCCAGGCGCTTGTAATCCTCGGCAGAGAGCAGCTTGTCGATCGTCGTGCCGTCGGTGAACATCGTCAGTTCCGGCCGCGCGAGCAGGGCGGCGGTTGCCTTGCGTTCATCGAGGATCTCGTCGGATTCGATGATGATCGTATTGGCTGCGTCGTGGGCGGCCTGGGCGCGCGGTGGCAGGGCAAGCACACGGGGATCGGTCACATGCATGCTGCCGAGCAGCCATGAGGGGGCAAGTCCAGGCTTTTCGATCTTCCAGAAGATGCCCTTGCCGTTCGGCGTTGCCTCGGCTTCCTTGACCGCCTCGGCATATCGGGCGGGGTCGCTCTGCTGCAAGTCGACCATCAGATTGCGGCCGGTGCACGCAGCGTCTTCGGCCGCCGCCGGCCTTGCGGCCAGGAGGGCGACAAACAGGGCTGCTACAAGCAGCATGTGGAAGGCCGCAATCAGCCAGAGCAGCAGATTGCCGGGTGCTGCGAGGAAAAAAGCCCGGCGGCTGATCGAAGTCGTCATCATGGTATTCCCCACATGCCCAATCGCTTCTGCTCTACGCTCGGCTTACGCATAATCCTTTAAGAGAATGCGTTAACGAAAACTTAGCGCATCGCATCCAGCCGAATTCATGGGCGCTGAGCGTGTCGAATGTGGGGTGCCGTCGTCACAAGCGCTGCAGAAATGCATCAAGCGCGCGGATGCGCTCGATCATACACCTCAAGCAGCCGCGACGCATCGACGCCGGTATAGACCTGTGTTGTCGAAAGGCTGGCGTGGCCGAGCAGTTCCTGGATGGTGCGCAGATCGCCGCCGCCGGCAAGCAGATGGGTGGCGAAGGAGTGGCGGAGCGCATGCGGCGTCGCCGTCTCCGGCAGGCCGAAGGCGCCCCGCAGCTTCTGCATGGTCCGCTGGATGATCGCCGCCTGCAGCTTGCCGCCGCGGGCGCCGCGAAACAGCGGCCCACCGCTGTCGAGATCATACGGGCAGAGTGCGCGATATTTTTCGACCGCGTCAAAAACCACGGCCAGAAGCGGCACCAGCCGTGTCTTGTTGCCTTTGCCGGTGATGCGCAGCGTCGTCGCGCCCTTTTGCAGGTCGGCGGGAACGAGATTCAGTGCCTCGGAGATGCGTAGGCCGCAGCCGTAGAGCAGCGTCATGACAGCCGCATCGCGCGCGGCAATCCAGGGTTCGTCATGCAATTGGGCTTCATCGCTGACGATGGTGATCGCCTGCGTGTCCGACAGCGGTTTGGGCAGCGACTTCGGCTGCTTCGGCGAACGGATCGCGCCGGCGCCGGCGGCATTGACCAGGCCTTTCTTTTCCAGGTGACGCAACAGCGAGCGAAGGCCGGCAAGATTGCGGCCGAGCGAACGGGCGCCGGAGCCTTGTCTGCGCCGAGCGGCAAGGAAGGCGCGGAAATCGGCGGGGCGCAATTCCCTGATATCCGCGAGGGTCGCCGGGCCGGCGAGATGGCCGGTCAGGAAGGTCAGAAACTGGCGGGTGTCGCGCTCATAGGCATCGAGCGTATGCTCGGAAAGACGGCGTTCA
Source organism: Rhizobium atlanticum (assembly GCF_030182485.1). Taxonomy (NCBI): domain Bacteria; kingdom Pseudomonadati; phylum Pseudomonadota; class Alphaproteobacteria; order Hyphomicrobiales; family Rhizobiaceae; genus Rhizobium; species Rhizobium atlanticum. The sequence continues at coordinate 95,392 of NZ_JAQJCJ010000018.1, read as the reverse complement.
CGAGCGAGGTTTTCGAGCCACGCAGCGCGTTCCGCCATCAGGCGCGGGTCGGCGATTACAAGCAGTTCATTCACGTTGCTGGCCTTGAATTTGCCTTCAAGTCCGCCAATTTGAAGCAGGAACGGTTATCGAATTGCTAATGCCGGCCAAGCCATTGTCATCCTTCGATCATATTGTACTGCGATAGCTTACAGCCCATAGACAGGATCTTTCATGGCACGGCGCGACTCCATGACGGCTTTCGGACAACTCGCGGAAGCGATCGCTCTCGTTTCACAGGGAAAGCCCGGTCACATCGTCGATACGCTGATTGCCGAACGCGGCCAGAGGATCGTGAAACATCCGCTCTGGCCGGTCATGCGACCATTCCTCTACACGCTTCTGCGCTATAACAAGGCGATCGAATTCGCCAATGCGGTTGCCAAGATGCCGGGGTTCCAGTCGTTCGAGTATTTGAGCGACGTGCTGAAGCTCGACATCGGCGTCGCCAACGGCGAACGCATTCCCGACAGCGGCGGCTTCATCCTCGTCAGCAATCACCCCACTGGCATTGCCGACGGGGTCGCCGTATTCGATCTGCTGAAAACGCGCCGGCCTGATATGATGTTCTTTGCCAATCGCGACGCGATCCGCGTCAACCCGCGTTTTGCCGAGATGGTCATCCCCGTCGAATGGCGGGAGGAGCACAAGAGCAAGCTTAAGGCGCGCGAGACGCTACAATTGACGAACCACGCTGTGCGGGAAGGCAAGGCCACCGTGCTCTTTCCATCGGGCCGCATCGCCTATTGGGCGAACGGCCGGCTCAACGAACGCCCATGGAAAACGTCGGCCGTCGGGCTGGCGCGCAAATACAATCTGCCGATCCTCCCCGTCCACATGACGGCGCGCAATTCCGGCCTGTTCTACTGGCTGGCGAAGTGGTCGACGGAGCTTCGCGACATGACGGTTTTCCACGAACTCTTGAACAAGCGCGGCGACCGTTTCGATTTCGTCATCGGCAATCTCATTCCCGCCGAACATCTCGATGGCGATGTCAACGAGGTGACGAAGGCGCTGGAGAAACATACGGTCCACGACATGGCCCGCGATGGGGACGCGACCTTCGTGCCGGTCGCCGGGCCGGCTGCGGCGATGCCGCGCGAGATGTCGGTTCTGGCCGTCTAGAACCGTGACGATCGATATTCGCATCTTCCGTGATCGTTTGCCGGAGGCGATGGCGGGGCTTGCGCACGACGCCCGGCAGGAAGGCCATCTCCATATCGGCCGGCTTATCGATGAGTGGGCAGCTGGCGACATCCGCTTCGCGCGTGACGGCGAAAGGCTGCTCGGCGCCTTTGCCGGCGAAACACTCGTTGGCGTTGGTGTCATCGAACCCACCCTGCCGGAAGCGCTGCGGATGCGGCGCTTCTACGTCCGCCCTGGGATGCGCAGTCGCGGCGTCGGGCGGATGCTTGCGCTCGCCCTTCTGGATCACGCGCGGCGCTTCTGCCGTTGTGTCACCGTGCATGCGGGAAACGACGGTGCGGCGAAATTTTGGGAGTCGCTTGAGTTTCGTCCCAGTGAGCAGGATGGCTACACCCATGTTCTCGACCTGCGCGGTTGAGGCGAGACCGCACACCATCATGCGCCGATCTCCTTGAGGCGGACGCCCTGGCGGGCCAAAAGCCGCTCGACATCGGCAATGTCGAGCGCTGAAAGTCTAAGCCCCGGCTTGCGCAAGGCGGGGGACTTGATGACGCCGCGCTTGGCAAGCACGTATTTGCGGCAGGCAAGACCGATGCCCTGCTGCTGTTCATAGCGGGCGAGCGGCAGGTAGGCATCGAAGATTTCGTAGGCGCGATCAGCATTGCCGGCGCTATAGGCATCGACGACACCGACCATCATTTCGGGATAGCAGAAGCCGGTCATGGCGCCGTCGGCGCCCCGGCCCATTTCTTCGGGCAGGAAAAGCCCTCCATTGCCGCAGAGAATGGAGATGCGCCGCATGCCGCGCGTGTCGCTGGCTGCGCGGAGTGCGGTGATTTTCGACAGGCCAGGCCAATCCTCGTGTTTGAGCATGACGCAATTCGGCACCTCCCTGACGATGCGCTCGATGACCGCGGATGCGATCGTCACATTGGTCGTGAGCGGATAGTCCTGCAGTACGAAAGGCGTATCACCCAGGGTTTCACCAACCGACTGGTAGAAGGCGAAGGCCTGATCGTCGGTCCTGATGGTCCACGGCGGCGCAACCATGACGCCGGCGGCACCTTCGCCCATGACGGCCTTGGCGAGTTCCCTCATCGGGGCAAGTCCGGGCGCCGACACGCCGACGACCACCGGCAGGCGCCCGTCGAGGCGCTTCAGTACACGCTCGACCACGATCCGCGATTCGTCCGCAGTCAGCTTCGGGGCCTCGCCGAGCTGGCCGAGCACTGTCAGGCCGGTGACGCCGGCGCCTTCGTAGAAATCGACCATGCAGTCGACGCTTTCGAGATCGAGCGCGCCGTCGTCGGCAAAGGGAGTTACGGCGATAACGTAGACGCCTTTGGCATTCTCGGTCAGTCTGGCCATTCATGCTCTCCGATTCAGCTGTCGAACAAATCTACCGGAAATCTAGGCGGCCGATTGCTTGCCCCGCAACCTTTTCGTCAAGACGCGGTCCGTCTTGGCGCGTCTTCGTTATCCACATTCTCCCCCGACGAGGCATCGCGTCTTTGCGGTTCCAATTCCAGCGATTTGCGGGCATGGTCTCGCGCGATGAGCATAGATTCGTCCGATCTCTTTGGCGCGCTTTTCGAAGCACCGCCCGTGAACCGAACGGTTCCGGTGCTGGTGCCGATGCCGGCGCCGAAACCCTATTCCTACTCGGTGCCTGAGGGCATGGCGGTCGAGCCCGGCTCGGTCGTGCAGGTGCCGCTCGGGCCGCGGCAGGTGATCGGTGTCGTCTGGGACGGCGGCGAAGATGGCGTCGATCCGAAGAAGCTTCGGCCGATCAGCCATGTCTTCGATTGCCCGCCGCTTTCCAAGGAAATGCGGGATTTCATCGATTGGGTGGCGAGCTATACGCTCTCCCCGCCCGGTCTCGTCGCGCGCATGGCGCTCAGGGCGCCGAACGCCTTCGAGCCGGAGCCCATGGTGGAGGGGCTGAAATTCGTCGGCGGCGAACCTGAGCGGATGACACCGGCGCGTGCGCGCGTGCTCGCGGCCGCCTCCGACGGTCTGTCCTGGACGCGCAGCGGTCTGGCGCATGCGGCCGGTGTTTCGACGAGCGTGGTCGATGGACTGGTCACGCTCGGCATTTTCGAAACGGTGTTCCTGCCGCCGCCGCCAGTCGTGGCGATGCCGGATCCCGACTTTGCCGCCGCGCGCCTCGAAGGGCCGCAGAAAGAGGCGGCGGCGGAAATCGTCTCCGACGTCCGCAGGGGCGAATTTTCGGTGTCGCTGATCGATGGCATCACGGGTTCCGGCAAGACGGAAGTCTATTTCGAGGCGATCGCCGAGACCCTGAAACGTGGCAAGCAGGTGCTGATCCTGCTGCCGGAGATCGCGCTGACGGCCAGTTTCCTCGAGCGTTTTCAGGGACGCTTCGGAGCAAAGCCGGCCGAATGGCATTCCGATCTCGCCCCGCGCATGCGCGAAAAAGTCTGGCGCCAGGCGGTGACCGGCGAAGTGCGCGTCGTGGCCGGCGCCCGCTCGGCGCTCTTCCTGCCTTTCGAGAATCTCGGCCTCATCATCGTCGACGAGGAGCATGATCCCGCTTACAAGCAGGAAGATCGGGTTTTCTACAATGCCCGTGACATGGCCGTCGTGCGCGGCCGCATCGGCGATTTTCCCGTCATCCTGGTCTCTGCGACACCATCGGTCGAAAGCCAGGTCAACGGACAGAACGGCCGCTACAGCACTGTCCACCTGCCCACCCGATTCGGCGACGCGGCGCTGCCGGACCTGCATCTCATCGATATGCGCAGACACGCGCCGGAGCGGGGTGGCTTCCTCTCGCCGGTGCTGATCCGGGCGATCGGCAAGACGGTGGAGAGGCGGGAGCAGGCGCTGCTTTTTCTCAATCGGCGCGGCTATGCGCCGCTGACGCTCTGCCGGGTCTGCGGTCACCGCTTCCAATGCCCGCAATGTTCGAGCTGGCTAGTCGAGCATCGCTTCCGCAAGCAGCTGCAGTGCCATCAATGTGGTCATGCCGAGCGCACGCCCGAGGCATGCCCGGAATGCGGGACGCTCGACCATCTGGTCGCCTGCGGGCCAGGCGTCGAGCGCATCGCCGAAGAGGTGGAACGACATTTCCCCGAGGCGCGGACGATCGTCCTCTCCTCGGACATGATGGGCGGCGTGAAGCGGCTGCGGCTGGAGCTTGATGCGATCGCGAAGGGTGAGGCCGATATCGTCATCGGCACCCAGCTCGTTGCCAAGGGGCATAATTTTCCGCTGATGACGCTGGTCGGCATCGTCGATGCCGATCTCGGCCTTGCCAATGGCGATCCGCGCGCGGCCGAGCGCACTTTTCAGCTTCTGTCGCAGGTGACGGGCCGCGCCGGCCGCACCGGTCTCAAAAGCCACGGGCTGCTGCAGACCTACCAGCCGCAGCATCCGGTCATGCAGGCCATTGTTTCCGGCGATTCCGATGCCTTTTACGAGCGCGAAATCACCGAGCGCGAACGCGCGGCATTGCCACCCTTCGGCCGGCTCGCCTCGATCATCGTTTCGGCCGAAACGCGCCATGACGCGGAGAACCATGCGCGTGGCATGCGCAACGCTGCACCCCAGGTCTCCGGCATCTCAGTGCTCGGCCCGGCGGAAGCGCCGCTTGCCCTGGTGCGCGGCCGCCACCGCTTCCGCCTCTTGGTCCACGGACGCCGCAACTCCGACATGCAGGGTTTTCTGCGGGCGATGCTGTCGCAATCTCCGAAGGAGCGCGGGTCGGTACAGGTGCAGCTCGACGTCGATCCGCAGAGTTTTCTCTAATGGCGCCATTTCCTCCTTTTCCGGCTCATGTCATAAAACACCGATTCTTCGGGTGATTTGAGGCTGATGCATGGAATTCTATTTTCCGACCGAGCTCGGCGAGCAGCTGGCGTTCTGCGCCGCCGCTTTTACGGCGCTGGCCGGCTTCATCATGATGTTTGCGCCGGGCCATGCTTTCCGTCTTCTCGGCTTGCAGGTGCAGGAGGGGCGGTCGGAAGGATATGGCGAGGGACGCTCGATGGGCGGCTTCTATCTCGGCTTCGGGCTTTCGGCGATCCTGCTTGCGCAGGACTGGATCTACATGGCGCTCGGCGCCTCCTTCAGCATGGCTGCCTTTGCGCGGATCATATCGATCCTGTCCGATAAGGGGAGCAATCTGGTCAACTATTTACTTCTGGTTGTGCAAGTCGTGCTTGCTGCGTTACCGCTGCTTTATGTTTTCGGCTTCATTCAAACGTGAATTTCACCGCTGGCGGGCCGCCTTCGCGGCCTGTCCGGAAGCCTTTGCTCAATTTTGCGAACAGAAATTCATGCGAAAGGCGTATTCGGACGTTACGCGTGTTGCGAGTCCGAACATCCTATGTTAGACGGACCCCGAATTTCGGAAGAAGCAAGAGGCTTCTCTTGTGATTTCTGGGGGAAATCAAAACGAATTCAAGATCATAGGTTCGGCGCCCGCCGAGAGCCGGATTTTGGATTGAAATCAGGGAAATTTGTGCCAGTGGCAGACACGTCCCAGCTTACTTCTGGTGTTGCAGAGCGCTATGCCTCGTCGCTTTTCGAGCTGGCGCTCGAAGAGGGTGCCGTCGCTACCGTAACTGCAGACCTTGACCGTTTCCAGGCGATGCTGGATGAGAGCGATGATTTGAAGCGCTTCATACTGAGCCCGGTTTTCTCTGCCGAGGACCAGCTGAAGGCCATCGTCACCATCAGTGAAAAGGCCGGCATCTCGGGCTTCTTTGCCAACTTCCTGAAGGTCGTGGCGCGCAACCGACGCCTCTTCGCTCTGCCCGGCATGATCAAGGCCTTCCGGCTGATCGCCGCCAATCATCGCGGCGAAATTTCTGCCGAGGTCACCTCGGCCCATGCTCTCTCAGCAGAGCAGGAAAATGAATTGAAGGCGGCGCTGAAGGGCGTCACCGGCAAAGACGTGGCAATTGCTGTCACGGTTGATCCGTCAATTCTTGGTGGTCTGATCGTCAAGGTCGGGTCCCGTCAGATTGATACGTCTCTTCGTACCAAACTCTCTACCCTTAAGCTTGCATTGAAAGAGGTCGGCTGATGGATATCCGCGCCGCGGAAATTTCCGCAATTCTCAAAGACCAGATCAAAAATTTCGGCAAAGAGGCAGAAGTCTCGGAAGTCGGCCAGGTTCTCTCCGTCGGTGACGGTATCGCTCGCGTTTACGGTCTGGACAATGTTCAGGCTGGTGAAATGGTCGAGTTTCCCGGCGGCATCCGCGGCATGGCCCTGAACCTTGAATCCGACAACGTTGGTGTCGTTATTTTCGGCTCCGACCGCGACATCAAGGAAGGCGACACCGTCAAGCGCACCGGCGCCATCGTCGACGTGCCGGTCGGTCCGGAGCTGCTTGGCCGCGTCGTCGACGCTCTCGGCAACCCGATCGACGGCAAGGGCCCGATCAACGCGACCCGCCGTGCGCGCGTTGACGTCAAGGCTCCAGGCATCATTCCGCGCAAGTCGGTTCACGAGCCGATGTCGACCGGCCTCAAGGCCATCGACGCTCTGATCCCCGTCGGCCGCGGCCAGCGCGAGCTCGTCATCGGCGACCGCCAGACCGGCAAGACCGCCATCCTGCTCGACACCTTCCTGAACCAGAAGCCAATCCACGACAACGGCCCCGACAACGACAAGCTCTACTGCGTCTACGTCGCCGTCGGCCAGAAGCGCTCCACGGTTGCCCAGTTCGTCAAGGTTCTCGAAGAGCGCGGCGCCCTGAAGTACTCGATCATCGTCGCTGCGACCGCTTCCGATCCGGCTCCGATGCAGTTCCTCGCTCCGTTCGCAGGTTGCGCAATGGGCGAATACTTCCGCGACAACGCTCAGCACGCGCTGATCGGCTATGACGACCTGTCCAAGCAGGCTGTCGCTTACCGTCAGATGTCGCTGCTGCTGCGCCGTCCGCCGGGCCGCGAAGCCTATCCGGGCGACGTTTTCTACCTGCATTCGCGCCTGCTCGAGCGCGCCGCAAAGATGAACGACGACAAGGGCGCCGGTTCGCTGACCGCTCTGCCTGTCATCGAAACGCAGGGCAACGACGTTTCGGCCTTCATTCCGACCAACGTGATCTCGATCACCGACGGTCAGATCTTCCTTGAAACCGACCTGTTCTACCAGGGTATCCGCCCGGCCGTTAACGTCGGCCTGTCGGTTTCGCGCGTCGGTTCCTCAGCCCAGATCAAGGCGATGAAGCAGGTTGCCGGTTCGATCAAGGGTGAACTCGCCCAGTATCGTGAAATGGCCGCCTTCGCCCAGTTCGGTTCGGACCTCGACGCTGCGACGCAGCGCCTCTTGAACCGCGGTGCACGCCTGACCGAACTCCTGAAGCAGCCGCAGTTCTCGCCGCTGAAGACGGAAGAGCAGGTCGCCGTGATTTTCGCAGGTGTCAATGGCTACCTCGACAAGCTGCCGGTCGCTCAGGTCGGCAAGTTCGAACAGGGCCTGCTGTCCTATCTGCGCTCGGAAGGCTCGGCCATCCTCGATGCGATCCGCACGGAAAAGGCAATCAGCGACGATACTCGGGGCAAGCTCACCGCTGCTCTCGATAGCTTCGCCAAGTCTTTCCAGTAATCGGGCCTAGTTAGGACGGATAACGGATGCCTTCACTTAAGGATCTGAAAAACCGGATCGCCTCCGTCAAGGCGACGCAGAAGATCACCAAGGCGATGAAAATGGTCGCCGCGGCGAAGCTTCGGCGTGCGCAGGAGGCGGCCGAGGCCGCCCGGCCATATTCGCAGCGCATGGGTGCGGTTCTGGCGAACATTGCCAAGGCCGTCACCGAGGCGGATGGCGCGCCGGCGCTGATGACCGGCACCGGCAAGGACCAGGTCCATCTGCTGGTGGTCTGCACGGCCGAACGCGGTCTTTGCGGCGGTTTCAACTCGCAGATTGCCCGCTTTGCGCGCGACCATGTCCGCAGGCTGCTTGCCGAGGGCAAGACGGTGAAGATCTTCACCGTCGGCAAGAAGGGCTACGATATCCTGCGACGCGAATATGCATCGCTGATCATCGAGCGCAAGGAACTGCGCGAAGTCAAGAAGATCGGTTTCGAGAATGCCGACCAGATCGGAAAGCGCGTCATCGAGATGTACGAGGCCGGCGAGTTCGACATCTGCACGCTGTTCTACTCCGAGTTCAAGTCGGTCATCTCACAGGTTCCGACCGCCCAGCAACTCATCCCGGCCAAGGCTCCGGAAGCCGTCGCCCAGGATGCAGAACATGCAGGCGCCGTCTATGAATACGAGCCGGATCCGGCGTCGATCCTCGACGACCTGATCCCGCGCAATATCTCCGTCCAGATCTTCCGTGCTCTCCTTGAGAACGTCGCGGGCGAGATGGGCGCCAAGATGAGCGCGATGGACAATGCGACGCGCAATGCCGGTGAGATGATCAACAAGCTGACGCTGAGCTACAACCGTCAGCGTCAGGCTCAGATCACCAAGGAATTGATTGAAATCATTTCGGGCGCGGAAGCGCTCTGAGTTAGGGAAAGAGGGTAAGAATATGGCTGAGGCAGCTACCCGCTCTGTCGGCAAAGTCACCCAGGTTATCGGCGCCGTCGTCGACGTTGCTTTCGAAGGCGAACTGCCGGCGATTTTGAACGCGCTTGAAACCGACAACAACGGCGTCCGCCTGGTTCTCGAAGTCGCTCAGCATCTGGGCGAAAACGAAGTCCGCACCATCGCGATGGACTCGAGCGAAGGCCTCGTTCGCGGCCAGCAGGTCATCGATACCGGCGCTCCGATCTCGGTTCCTGTCGGCGACGAAACGCTCGGCCGTATCATGAACGTCATCGGCGAGCCGGTCGATGAAGCAGGCCCGCTGACCACCGCTCACAGGCGCGCCATCCACCAGGACGCTCCGGCTTACGTCGAGCAGTCCACGGAAGCGCAGATCCTCGTCACCGGCATCAAGGTCGTCGACCTTCTCGCTCCTTACGCAAAGGGCGGCAAGATCGGCCTGTTCGGCGGCGCCGGTGTCGGCAAGACCGTTCTCATCATGGAGCTGATCAACAACGTCGCCAAGGCGCACGGTGGTTACTCGGTCTTCGCAGGCGTGGGTGAGCGTACCCGCGAAGGCAACGACCTCTACCATGAAATGATCGAATCGGGCGTCAACAAGCATGGTGGTGGCGAAGGCTCCAAGGCTGCGCTCGTTTACGGTCAGATGAACGAACCGCCGGGCGCCCGCGCTCGCGTCGCTCTGACGGGTTTGACGGTTGCAGAACACTTCCGCGACCAGGGCCAGGACGTTCTGTTCTTCGTTGACAACATCTTCCGCTTCACGCAGGCAGGCTCGGAAGTGTCGGCTCTGCTCGGCCGTATTCCTTCGGCCGTGGGTTATCAGCCGACGCTCGCGACCGACATGGGCTCGATGCAGGAACGCATCACCACGACGACGACCGGCTCGATCACCTCGGTTCAGGCCATTTATGTTCCGGCCGACGACTTGACCGACCCGGCACCGGCAACCTCGTTCGCCCACTTGGACGCAACGACCGTTCTGTCGCGCTCGATTGCTGAAAAGGGTATCTACCCGGCCGTCGACCCGCTCGACTCCACCTCGCGCATGCTCGACCCGATGGTCGTCGGCGAAGAGCACTACGAGGTCGCTCGTAAGGTTCAGTCGACGCTGCAGCGCTACAAGGCCCTGCAGGACATCATCGCCATCCTCGGCATGGACGAACTGTCTGAAGAAGACAAGCTGGCCGTCGCTCGCGCCCGCAAGATCGAACGCTTCCTGTCGCAGCCGTTCTTCGTCGCAGAAGTCTTCACCGGTTCGCCGGGCAAGCTGGTTGCTCTGGAAGACACGATCAAGGGCTTCAAGGGCCTCGTCAACGGCGAATACGACAATCTGCCGGAAGCTGCCTTCTACATGGTCGGTTCAATCGACGAAGCCATCGAAAAGGCCAAGAAGCTCGCTGCTGCTTGATGAGCGACGCTAAGGACGAGATATTCTGCTGCGACTCGCTAAAAGGGGTCGTAGCGGAACTCCCAGAGCCAGCCGCACCGACCATCTACCGTGCCGATAACGGCGTGATCATGATGGTCGTGGGACTGGTTCAGACCGAAGAAGGTCTCGGATATCTCGACCAGGCGATACTGCACTGCCCGTTCTGCGGGACCAAATTGCAAGATGCAAAAGCCATAGCCGAGAAGGTAAGTCACTGATGGCTGACAATTTCAACTTTGAGCTCGTTTCGCCGGAGCGTCTGCTGCTGTCGGAGATGGTGACCGAGGTCGTCATTCCCGCGACTGAGGGCGAGATGACCGTGATGGCGCACCATGCGCCGACGATGACGACGGTCAAGCCGGGTGTCGTGAGCGTGCGTTCAGCTTCTGGGAAGAAGCAGGACTATGTCGTGTTCGGCGGCTTTGCCGACATTCTGCCGACCGGCTGCACGTTGCTGGCAGAGTCCGCCGTTCCAGTCGAGGAACTCCATAAGGACGAACTGACCCGTCGCATCGAGGCAGCCCGCAAGGAACTCGAACATGCCGAGTTGCACGAGCACAAGTCGAAGCTCGAGCATTTCATCATGGAACTGACGCATCTTAGCGGCATCGTCCAGCAGGATTGACCAATCGACAGCTTCGATGAAAGGCGGCCCGCGAGGCCGCTTTTTTATTTCTGCGAGCGAGTTCGAAGCGCCTCATCAAAGATTTGAAAAAGAGCGGGCGTTCAAAACCGCTTTTGTCGGGCTCATGACCGAGAGGCCACATTTGCAGCGCCGCGCGTCTTCAGGGCGCGCAAAGGCGCTACGGCCCTTGATACTCGCGTTGCTGACTTGCTTCTCACGCTTTAGCGCTTCGTTTGGCTGATGTCGTTTTTGCAGTGTCGCACTTTTGCGCGTGCGACGCTATGGACCAACCAGGAGGGTTCGAGAGCGGTTCAGGTTTTCACCGAAGCGCAGAATCGCCCTAAGATTTTATTTTACGCAATTCCGAACGGAAAAACGTCCCATACTTTTCCTGGAATTGCTCTAGAAGCCGGTGCCGCCGCGCAGCTCGATGACCAGCGTCTTGAACAAGATTTTCAGGTCGAGCAGCAGACTGAAATGCCTGACATAATAGATATCGCAGGCGATCCGGGCCCGGGCTTGCAGCGGCCGTGCGGTCGGCCCGCGCCAACCGCGTGTCTGCGCGAGGCCGGTGATGCCGGGGCGCATGACGTGGCGGTGGTGGTAGTTCGGGACCAATTCTTCGTAGAGCCGGCCGGCTGCGCGCATGTTGATGGCATGGCAGCGCGGACCGACCAGGGACATGTCGCCCCTGAGGACGTTCAGAAGCTGCGGCAGCTCGTCAATGTTGGTCCTGCGGAGCATAGCGCCGAAGCCTGTCACCCGGCTGTCGCCCTTGACGGTCTGCTGAATGCCGCTGGGATCGCAAGCTTCGATGTGCATCGAGCGGAACTTGAAGACGGTGATCTTCCGCCCGTTCAGGCCCCAACGGATCTGGCGGAAGAATACGGGGCCTCCATCGTCGAGTTTGATGAAAAGAGCGATTGCCAGGAAAAGCGGCGCCAGTACGAGCAGAGCGCTGGCCGAGATGACGATATCAATCAGCCGCTTTACGGCCAATCGCAGAGCCGCCCTCCCTTCGACACCGGAAAAGCTGTCCGGCTGGCGAATGTTGGAGTTCGCTACAACCAGGGTGCGGATTTTGTTCTGACGCTGAGACGAATCGAAGCGTGAACTTATCTTCGAAGTAAAAGCATACATTACTCAATGCCCAGAAGTTTAGATGCGATACTGAACAGCGGGGAGACGGATACATGCTTACGTATGGTTTGTCATCGTTATAAATAAGAAATCGGTAAGCATAAAGACGCCAAAAATGGGAGTATTTCGCGTTAACCTTAATGCCTCTAGTTGAGCGGCGTTCGAAATTATACTTCTAAAGGAGTAGCCCGATGAGGCGGCGCGATGTCAGACGATTGCCAAAATCGATTACCGGTCGTTCCAACAGATAATAACTGAGGCTTGCCACCAGAAAAACGAGCGCCGCTGTCAGTGTGCAGGATTGCATCCAACCGGTGACCACATTCTCGGAGGAGGCGCCGAACGAGCCGGGGTCCAGTCTCTGGATCAATGTCAGGATGATCTCCTGCCAGATGTAAATGCCGAAGGAGATCTTGGCGATGTAGCGGACGGGAGCGTTATCAAGCAGCCTGCCCAGACGCTGCGAATGGCTGAGTGAAACGAGCGCTGTTGCAACGGCCAGTGGGAAGACCGGAAATCCATAGGGGATGTGAAGCCAACCGTAACCTTCGGCCGAGCCGCCTGGGGATATGAGGAGGCGGTAAGCGGCAACCGCGACGGCGAGGAGTGCCGCGGCGTCGAACCAGGGAGATCGTCTTGCGGGCAACATCACTTCGATGCCGGCGGCAAGCGCGCCGAGTGCGAAGACAGCAAAGAAGCCGATCGGATTATAGTTGGGCATCCATTCCTTCGCTCCACCCTGAAGGCCATATGCCCAGCCGCGCCCGATATCGTCGAGCGCAAAGAGCCTCAGGATCATCAGATGGGCAAGAAGGACCACGGCAATGACGCAGAGCCAGGCGGCGCGGGCGAAGAACGGACGTTGACGCAGCAGCGGCAAGCGAAACAGCACGAAAAAGCCGACCGGGAGGAGCACATAGCTGGTGACCTCGAAGGGAATGGACCAGAGCGGCCCATCGGCTTCGACGGGAAAAAACGTGCGCCAATGCCACTGGCTCATGAACAACAGTCCCGAAATATAGCGGACGACGAGTTCCGGCGTCAGCGGCAGGGCAAGCAGCGTCAGGCTAAGGACGAAGCTGACGCTGGTGGCGACCCAGAAGCCCGGAGCGATGCGCGCCAACCTGCGGATGGCGTAGTGCCCAAGGGTGGGCATGGCGCCGCCGGCGTCGAGAGCGTGCCAGAAGGGGCGGGCAAGCAGAAAGCCGCTGAGCACAAAGAAGATGGCGACGCCGAAATTGCCGAAGCGGAGGACGTTTGCCGTTGCCGCAAATTCATCCGGAATTCTGCGCATATCCAGCCGAAGCGCGAGATGGTGCGCGAGCACCAACAAGCAGGCCATTGCGCGCAGAAAGTCGGCTCCGGCCAGTCTGTCCTGTGCTCGCATGTCGTTCCCCGCCCTGCCCGATTCGGCTCAAACCGCCCGGGCGCAAAGCATTGCCTGGGAAGACCGCCTCGGCAAGGCCCCGGGCGGGCTCAGCCGAGGAGTTCGTTGGTGTAATAGGTGGAAAAGTCCGGCTTCTCCTTGAGCACGACGCCATTCGCATCGACGAGAATGCCGTTCTTGACCAGGAAAGCGCCGATGGCATCGACCTTTGCCGGATCAAGCGTGCCGATCACGCCGGCCTCGGATCTCAGGAAATGGCCTTCGATCAACGCCTTCTGAGATGCTCTTACCAGTTCCGTGTTCATCAGCGCACCGTTACTTCCTGATATCAGCAGGTCGCAGGCTTCGTCGGGATGATCGATGGAATAGACATAGCCTTGACGCGTGGCCTGGATGAAGGCGCGCGCGTGTTCTCGACTGGCAGAGAGATAGGCGTCACTGGAAACGATGACTGTCGTCTGCTCGTCGGGAATGCCGTAATCGGAATAGTGGAAGCGGCTGATCTGCCGATTTTCCAGCTCAGCGGCAATGCCCTCCCAGGTGTAGATCTCCAGCGTGAAGTCAATCGAGCCATTGTCCAGCGCTTCATAGGCGGAGGTGCCGAGGGTGACGGTCTTGACGTCGCCCTTGCCGCCGTCATTGCGGATCATCGCCGAGACCAGCGCGCTTTCCCAAGTGCCGCCGAAGCCTCCATAGGTCTTGCCATCGAGATCTCTAGGGCTCTTGATGTCGTCCCGCCCGCCCTTGAAGATCAGGCGCGCGGTTTCCGTCTGGACGACGCCGTAGACCATCTTCACGTCACCGCCGCCAGCACGCTGCGTCAGGGCCTCGATCTCGCTACTGATGCCGAAATCGGCGACCCCGTTTGATACCAGCGTGCCGGCACTCGTGTCGGTAAAGGGTAGAATTTCGACATCGAGGCCGGCGGCCGTGTAGAAGCCCTTCGCCTTGGCGACGTAGATGCCGATGTGATTGGTGTTGGGCGTCCAGTCGAGCGCGATACGAACCTTTGCGGGCGCCGATTGAGCGAAGGCGACGCGGCCGGCGAGGCTTGTCGCGATGGCGGCGAGCATCGTCTGGCGGCGGGTGAGAAGCGGCATGGTGACCTCCTCAGGTCTTTAGAGCATGACGCCGAAAAGTCCGGTTTTCGAACGACATCAGACTCTAACTCTTTAAATTGGAACAGGATTCAGATTTTGGGCCGACCGGCCTAAAACCATCCTGTTCTAGCGGATGAAGCAGGGTTTGCAGGATTTCGGTCTCGATCGCCTGGGCCGCCGGCGAACCGAGATCGGCAATGCTTCTCGGGCGGGGCAGGGGAACGCGGAATTCGCGGATGACACGCGCCGGACGGGCAGACAGCACGTAGATCCGGTCGGAGAGGAAAACGGCCTCGCGAACATCGTGGGTGATCAGCAGCGCCGTCCAGCGATGTTCGGTCCACATGCCTTGCAGCCACTCCTGGATCTGCGTGCGGGTTAGCGCATCGAGCGCGCCGAAGGGCTCGTCGAGCAGCAGCATGTCCTGCTCCTGGATGACGGTGCGCAGCAGCGCAGCACGTTGGCGCATGCCGCCGGAAAGAGCGGCGGGGTAGTGATGTTCGAAGCCGGCAAGGCCGAACCGCTCGAAGAGGGGCGCGACAGCGGCGCGGGCAGCCCGGCGAGCCATGCCCTTCACTTCCAGGCCGAGCGCGGCATTATCGATGATCCGGCGCCAGGGCATCAGCGCATCGCGTTGCGGCATGAAGGCAAAGGAATGCGGCGTCTGTTCCAGCGCTGCACCGTTGAAAAGCATGGCGCCGGAATCGGGTCGCAGCGCCTGTGTCAGCAGTCTCAGCACGGTCGATTTTCCGGAGCCGGATGGGCCGACGATCGAGACGAACTCGCCGTCTGCGACGGCGAGCGAAATGTCGTCTAGAACCTTCATGCCGTCGAAGGACTTCGAGATGTTGCGCAGCTCAAGCATCTGACCGGTCATCGGCGCCGCTCCTGGGATGGCTGCCAGGGCATGACGAAACGCTGGATAACCAGCGTCAGCGCGAAGAGGCAGAGCGTCAACAGAGCGCTGACGATCACGGCGGCGAGCACGAGATCGGGACGGAAATTGTTCTTGGCGTTGAGGATATAGATGCCGAGGCCGCTTGCAGCGCCGGCATATTCGGCAAAGATCGCGCCGACGACGGCATAGGTGATCGAGATTCGGAGGCCGGCGAAGAAATAGGGCAGGGACGAGGGAAACCGCGCCAGGCGAAAAATGCGCCAGCGGCTCGCTTTCATCGAATTCAAGAGCTCGGCAATGTCGCGATCGGTCGCCTCATAGCCCTGAAGCAGGGCAACAAGCAGCGGAAAGAAGGTGACGAGCGCCACCAGCAATATCTTCGGCAAAAGGCCGAAACCGAACCAGAGGACGACGAGAGGCGCGATCGCCACCAGCGGCAAAGTCTGGCTGGCGATGAAGATCGGCAGCATTGCCCGGCGCATGAAGGGCATGAAATCCATCAGGATCGAGGAGACGAAGGCGAAGGCGAGCGACAGGGCGAAACCACCGAGTGTCGCTCCGAGCGTCGGCCAGGTGTTTGCTATCAGCGCCTCTCGGTTCAGCCAGCCCTGGACAAGGATACGCGAAGGCGCCGGCAGAATGGACGGTTTGATACCGGAAAGATCGACATAGAGTTCCCATGCCACCAGAAAAGCAAAGCCTGCGAGCAAGGCGGGCATTGCCCGGTACACGGCGAGATAGAGCGTCGCAAGGCGCGAATCCGATGGTCGTGGCGATGTCATCGGCGTTCGGTTTCAGGCTTTCGCCGGGCTGTTCGCGCAAACCTGTCGAGGGCATCGGTGTCGATGCGCAGCCTGCCGCGATTTGGGGCGGTTGCCTTGAGGGCATCGATAGGGATGCCGACGGAATTGCCGGACGTCCGGTAGAGTGACACTTGCGCGCCGGAATACATTTGGACCTCGCTCCGCTGGCATTACCCAGATCAGCTTAGAAGGGTCCGGAGGCTTGCGCCTCACATCTCAGCCCCGGCGACACGGAGCTCCCCTGTTATTTCGGCGAAAACTATCATCGGGGTTTTCTTGCCGCAACCGCAAAATTGCAAACCCGTCCGCCCGGTCGGATGGGGCGCAGATAAAAAACACCCGGACGGAGGTCCTGTCCGGGTGTTTTCCGAGGTTCCGTACCTGCCGGGAACGGACCCCGAGCGCTTGTCTTTCAGGCGGCAATATCGGCAGGGGCGATCGGCGCGGGCCGGGCAAGCGCCGACGCCATCATTTCAGCTTGTATCGACCGGATGATCTCACTGACGCTCCTTCCTGCGCCTCGTGCTTTACGGCCGGGGAAGCAGCGGTTATAAAACCTCAACTAATATTGAGGTCAATAGGCGATGAATAGGATTTCTGCAACGCCGCTCGGCAAGCTTCTGACGGTCGGCGAAGTGGCGCAACGCAGTGGTCTTGCCGTCTCGGCGCTACATTTCTATGAGGCCAAGGGGCTGATCTCGAGTATCCGCACGCGCGGCAACCAGCGGCGCTACGGACGCGATGTCCTTCGCCGGCTCGGCATCATCAAGGTGGCGCAACGTGTCGGCATTCCGCTTTCGGAAATCCAGACGGCATTTGCCTCCCTGCCGCAGGGGCGTACGCCGACGATTGCCGACTGGCAGACGCTGTCGGCGCGCTGGAAGGATGAACTCGACACGCGAATCAGACGGCTGAGCCTGCTGCGAGACCGTCTGACCGGCTGCATCGGCTGCGGTTGCCTGTCGATCGAAAGCTGTCCGTTGCGCAATCCCTTCGATCAGCTCGGCGAGGAAGGGCCAGGCGCACGGCTGCTGGAGATCGAAATCGAACTATGAACTTTCAGGGAAGAGCGCCAGCCTCTGGCGGAAAGATGATGCCTGCCTTTCTTTCGGCCCGCGCGCTCATATGTTAAGGGCGAATGGCGCAACAGGCGGCATTGTCCGCGAGGAGGACAGCTTCGTGTTCCACCCGAGACTATTCGAAAATCGCAATGTCATCGTAACCGGCGCCGGGCGGGGCATCGGTCTCGAAGTGGCCCGGCAGTTCCTGGACTGCGGCGCGAATGTGATCGTCCATACTGGACGCAAACCGGGGCGCGATCTGCCGGATTTTCTGCTGACGGCTGAATCCGAAAGACGGGCGCTGTTGCTGCACGCCGATTTCACTGCCGCTGGCGGCGCTGCGCAATTTGCCGAAAATGCGCTTACCTTTTTCGACAAGGTGCATGTGCTCGTCAACAACGCCGGCACTATGCTCGGCCGTTTTCCAGCTGCCACACTGACTGACGCAGATTATGAGGCGATCGTGCGTTTGAACCAGACGTCGGTGGTGGCGCTGACGCGTGCGTTGCTGCCGGCATTGAAGGCGGCGGAAGGCGCTGCCATCGTCAACACCGTTTCAATTTCCGCGCTGACCGGCGGCAGTCCCGGTTCTTCGATTTATTCTGCCTCGAAAGCCTTCGTTTCGACCTATTCCAAGGCGCTTGCCCGCGAGCTCGCGCCGGATGGCATCCGCGTCAATTGTGTCTCCCCCGGAACGATCGAGACGGATTTCCACGAGCGCTATTCCTCCCGCGAAAAGCTGGAGCAGACGAGAAAGTCTATTCCCCTGCAGCGGCTGGGCACAGCGGAGGATTGCGCTCCCGCCTATCTGTTTCTGGCGGCGCCCTCGCTCTCCGGATACATTACCGGCCAGGTCCTCGAGATCAATGGCGGCCAGCTTATCTGCTGATTTAGTTAGACCTTTTTTGACATTTCATCACTTTTGGCAAATTCGTGTGTGCGAATATGCTATTGTGCTGATCTGCCTTTTTGCTTCCCTTCCGAGATGTCGAATGCCATTGCCCAAGCCCGAGCCGGGAATGTCCGGTCAGGAACTGCACAAACTCGCTGGAAACGCTCGTGAGGCGAGCGATCTGCTGAAGGCGCTGGCGCACCAGACTCGACTTCTGATTCTTTGCATACTCGCGACCGAGGAGCGGACGGTGAGTGAAATCGAAAACATCCTTGGCATTCAGCAGGCAATGGTCTCGCAGCAGCTCGCGCGTTTGAGGCTCGAAGGTCTCGTCAATACGCGCCGTCAGGGCAGGCTGGTCTATTACCGTATCGGCAATACAAACGTGCTTGCCTTCCTTGAATCGCTGTTCGATCTTTTTCCGGCCGCTGAAAACAATTAGTACCCGCCCTTGCGGAGCACGGTTGCTGCGTCGAAGATAGCTGATCCGGATGATTTCGCGCCGGATCGGGAGACCGGATGATCGACAAGCTGGAATTTTTCATCGCCCTTGCCAACGAAAAGCATTTCGGCCGCGCCGCGGAGGAGTGCGGGGTTTCCCAGCCGACGCTTTCAGCCGCGATCCGGCAGCTCGAGGATCAGCTTGGTGTCATGCTGGTGCAGCGCGGCTCGCGCTTTCAGGGGCTGACGCCGGAGGGCCAGCGCGTCCTGGAATGGGCCCGGCGCATCGTCGGCGATGCCCGCACCATGCGCGAGGAGATGCGCGCGGCCCGCCGCGGACTTTCCGGCCATATTCGCCTTGCCGCCATTCCGACGGCGCTCGCCATGCTTTCGCGCATCACCACGCCCTTTCAGGAACGACATCCGGGAGTGACCTTCTCGATCGTCTCGCGGAACTCGCTGCAGGTGCTGAGCATGCTCGAAAATCTCGAAATCGACGCCGGCATCACCTATCTCGAAAACGAGCCGCTCGGCCGGGTCACCAGTGTTCCGCTCTATGCCGAGCGCTATCATCTGATCACGGCTGCAGGCAGCCCGCTGTCCGATCGCGACAATGTGACCTGGAAGGAGGTCGGCGATCTTCGGCTTTGTCTATTGACCGCCGACATGCAGAACCGCCGCATCATCAACCGGCATCTGACGGAAGCCGGCGCCACTGTGCATCCGACGCTCGAATCCAATTCGATGATCGTGCTGTTCTCGCATGTCAGGACCGGACGCTGGGCGAGCATCATGCCGCGCAATGTGGCCAAATCCTTTGGTTTTCCGGTGGAGATCCGGATGATTCCGATTGTAGAACCGGAAGCCCACCATCTGGTTGGCCTCGTCGCACCCTATCGGGAGCCCTTCACCCCGCTCGTTTCGGCCCTGCTCCACGAAGCGAGAGTGCTCGTGCGGGACGAGGAACTCTGATAGAAAAAACCTATCAATCCACGAGATAGCTTTATTGATCGTCGTCGGCTTCCCTGAGATGTTGTCTGCACGATGGCGCTCGGCTGGGGAGGCCTGCCATCCCGAAACGAGCGAGCCGCCGGGAGGGCTGCCTGATGACCATTCATATCGCCCAAGGCGATATCGCAGCGCGTACGCGGACCATCGTCGCCGACCTTCGCTTCCTTGAAGGACCGCTGCTTCCCATTCTGCACGAGGTTCAGCGAGAATTCGGTTATGTGCCGCAGGAAGCCCTGCCTGTGATTGCGGAGGAACTGAACCTCTCGCGCGCCGAAGTGCACGGGGTGATGACATTCTACCACGATTATCGCGACCATCCCGCCGGCCGCCATGTGCTGAAGCTCTGTCGCGCCGAGGCCTGCCAGTCGACGGGCGGCGACGCGTTGGCTGATCGCGTCAAGGCGCTGCTCGGGATCGATTTTCATCAGACGACGCTCGACGGCGCCGTGACGCTGGAGCCGGTCTACTGTCTCGGCCTTTGTGCCTGCGCCCCGTCGGCGATGCTCGACGGCGAGGTTTATGGCCGCGTAGACGATCAGATGGCGGCGGAACTCGTTGCGGAGGCACGTCGATGACAGTCAAGATTTATGTTCCGCGCGATGCCGCTGCGCTGGCGCTCGGGGCCGAAAAGGTGGCAAAGGCGATTGCCCAGGAGATCGCCGCCCGCGGCTTCGATGCAGAGATCGTGCGCAACGGCTCGCGCGGAATGTTCTGGCTGGAACCGCTGGTCGAAGTCGAGGCCGCCGGCAAGCGCATCGGCTACGGGCCGGTGAAGGCAAAGGATGTGCCTGCTCTGTTCGACGCCGGAATGCTGAACGGGAGCGGCCATCCGCTCTGTCTCGGGGAGGTTGAAGACCTCCCGTTCCTGAAGGAACAGACCCGCCTGACCTTCGCCCGCTGTGGCATCACCGACCCGCTTTCGCTCGGCGATTATGAGGCGCATGGCGGCCTTGCCGGCCTTCGCCGCGCCGTTTCGATGACGCCTGCCGAAATCGTCAAGGAAGTCACGGATTCCGGCCTGCGCGGACGCGGCGGCGCCGGTTTTCCCACCGGCATCAAGTGGAAGACCGTTCTCGATGCCAGCGGCGAACGCAAATATATCGTCTGCAACGCCGACGAGGGCGATAGCGGCACCTTTGCCGACAGGATGATCATGGAAGGCGATCCCTTCGTCTTGATCGAGGGCATGGCGATTGCGGGGCTTGCGACCGGCGCCACGAAGGGGTTCGTCTACACCCGTTCGGAATATCCGCATGCGATCGCCATGATGAGCGAGGCCATCGGCATTGCCAGACAGGGCGGCATTCTCGGCCCATCGGTGCTTGGCTCGGGCCGCGCCTTCGATATCGAGGTGCGCACCGGCGCCGGCGCCTATGTCTGCGGTGAAGAAACGGCTCTCTTGAACAGTCTCGAAGGCAAGCGCGGCATCGTGCGCGCCAAGCCGCCGCTGCCGGCGCATAAGGGCCTGTTCGACTGTCCGACCGTCATCAACAATGTGATTTCACTGGCCTCAGTGCCTGTGATCATGGAGAAGGGTGCCGCCTTCTACCGCGATTTCGGCATGGGCCGCTCGCGCGGCACCATTCCGCTGCAGATCGCCGGCAATGTCAGATATGGCGGGCTTTATGAGACCGCTTTCGGTCTTTCGCTCGGCGATATCGTCGACAGGATCGGCGGCGGCACGAGGACCGGCCGGCCGGTCAAGGCGGTTCAGGTAGGCGGGCCGCTCGGCGCCTATTTCCCGCGGGCGCTGTTCGATACGCCTTTCGACTACGAGGCCTTCGCCGCCAAGGATGGGCTGATCGGCCACGCCGGCATCGTCGTCTTCGACGACACGGCCGACATGCTGAAGCAGGCGCGTTTCGCCATGGAATTCTGTGCCGTCGAAAGCTGCGGCAAATGCACGCCCTGCCGCATCGGTTCGACGCGCGGCGTCGAGACGGTCGACAAGATCGCGGGCGGCATCGAGCCGGAGAAGAACCGGGTACTGCTTGGCGATCTCTGCAATACCATGAAATTCGGGTCGCTCTGTGCGCTTGGCGGCTTCACGCCCTATCCCGTGATGAGCGCCATGACGCATTTCCCGGAAGATTTTTCGCCGGCACCGGTCGTGGAGGCGGCTGAGTAATGGTTTTTTATTCGAAGTTGCCCCTCACCCTAACCCTCTCCCCGCCTGCGGGGAGAGGGGACGTGCCACGAGGGCGCGTATCGAGTGAAGGTGGTGCGGCATACCCCTTCGCCCCGCTTGCGGGGAGAAGGAACCGGCAGGCGGATGAGCGGCATGCCTCAAGGCGCCCGATACTGAAATCTAGCGGAGGTGCAATCCATGTCTCTCATCCATGAAATCGACTACGGCACTCCCGCTTCGAAATCCGAAACCATGGTGACGCTCACCATTGACGGGCAGCAGATCAGCGTGCCGGAGGGCACCTCCATCATGCGCGCCTCAATGGAAGCCGGCATCGAGGTGCCGAAGCTCTGCGCCACCGACATGGTTGATGCCTTCGGCTCCTGCCGGCTCTGTCTTGTCGAGATCGAGGGCCGCGCCGGCACGCCGGCCTCCTGTACGACGCCGGTGGCGGCAAACATGGTGGTGCACACGCAGACCGGACGATTGAAGGATATCCGCCGCGGTGTGATGGAGCTTTATATTTCCGATCATCCGCTCGACTGTCTCACCTGCGCTGCCAATGGCGATTGCCAATTGCAGGATATGGCCGGTGCTGTCGGCCTCCGTGACGTACGCTACGGCTATGAGGGCGACAATCACGTCAAGGCGCGCAGCAACGGCGACATCAATCTGAAATGGATGCCGAAGGACGAGTCCAATCCATATTTCACCTATGATCCCTCCAAATGCATTGTCTGTTCGCTTTGCGTGCGCGCCTGCGAGGAAGTGCAGGGCACCTTCGCGCTGACGATCGAAGGGCGTGGTTTTGGCTCCCGCGTGTCACCCGGCATGCATGAGAATTTCATGAATTCCGAATGTGTTTCCTGCGGCGCCTGCGTCCAGGCCTGTCCGACGGCGACGTTGACGGAGAAATCGGTGATCGAGATCGGCCAGCCGGAGCATTCGGCCGTCACCACCTGCGCCTATTGCGGTGTCGGCTGCTCCTTCAAGGCGGAGATGCGCGGGGAGGAGCTGGTGCGCATGGTGCCGTGGAGGGACGGACAAGCCAATCGCGGCCATTCCTGCGTCAAAGGCCGCTTCGCCTACGGTTATTCCACACACAAGGACCGCATTCTCAACCCGATGATCCGCGAAAAGGTCAGCGATCCCTGGCGGGAGGTGAGCTGGGACGAGGCCTTCGCGCATGTGGCGTCGGAGTTCCGCCGGATTCAGTATCAATATGGGCGCGACGCGATCGGCGGCATTACCTCCTCGCGCTGCACCAATGAGGAAACCTATCTGGTGCAGAAGCTGGTCCGCGCCGGTTTCGGCAACAACAATGTCGATACCTGCGCCCGCGTCTGCCATTCCCCGACTGGCTACGGTCTCGGCCAGACATTCGGAACCTCGGCCGGCACACAGAATTTCGACAGCATCGAACATTCGGATGTCGTCGTCATCATCGGCGCCAACCCGACGGATGGCCATCCGGTGTTCGGCTCGCGGCTGAAGAAGCGGCTGCGCCAGGGGGCGAAGCTCATCGTCATCGATCCGCGCCGTACCGATATCGTCCGGTCGCCGCATGTCGAGGCTTCCTACCACCTGCCGCTGAAGCCGGGCACCAATGTCGCGGTCATGACGGCGTTGGCGCATGTGATCGTCACCGAAGGGCTCTACGACGAGGCATTCATCCGCGAGCGCTGCGACTGGTCGGAATTCGAGGACTGGGCGGCCTTCGTCGCCGAACCGCAGCATAGTCCCGAAGCGACGGAGGTTTTCACCGGCGTGCCGGCGGCGGATCTGCGCGGTGCGGCAAGGCTCTATGCCAAGGGCGGCAATGGTGCGATCTATTACGGCCTCGGTGTCACCGAACACAGCCAGGGTTCGACGACGGTCATCGCGATTGCCAATCTGGCGATGGCGACCGGTAATATTGGCCGTCCCGGCGTCGGCGTGAACCCGCTGCGCGGCCAGAACAATGTGCAGGGCTCCTGCGATATGGGTTCCTTCCCGCACGAGCTGCCCGGCTACCGGCATATTTCCGACGATGCCACGCGCGACATCTTCGAAAAGCTCTGGGGTGTGAAGCTCAGCGACGAGCCGGGCCTGCGCATTCCGAATATGCTCGATGCGGCGGTCGACGGCTCCTTCAAAGGCCTTTACGTCCAGGGCGAGGACATTCTCCAATCCGATCCCGACACGAAACATGTCGCGGCAGGCCTTGCGGCAATGGAATGCGTCGTCGTGCAGGACCTGTTCCTCAACGAAACCGCCAACTACGCACATGTCTTCCTGCCCGGTTCGACCTTCCTCGAGAAGGACGGCACATTCACCAATGCCGAGCGACGCATCAACCGCGTGCGCAAGGTAATGACGCCGCGCAACGGTTATGGCGATTGGGAGGTGACGCAGAAGCTTGCCCAGACCATGGGGCTCGACTGGAATTATGCCCATCCGTCCGAGATCATGGACGAGATTGCCGCGACGACGCCGAGTTTCGCGCTTGTGTCCTACGATTACCTCGACAAGATGGGCTCGGTGCAGTGGCCCTGCAACGAGAAGAACCCGCTCGGTTCGCCGATCATGCATGTCAACGGTTTCGTGCGCGGTAAGGGCAAGTTCATCCGCACTGAATATGTGGCGACGGACGAGCGCACCGGCCCGCGCTTCCCGCTGCTGCTCACCACGGGCCGCATCCTCAGCCAGTATAATGTCGGAGCGCAGACACGCCGGACGGAGAACGTCGTCTGGCACGCGGAAGACCGGCTGGAGATCCACCCGCACGATGCCGAACAGCGCGGCGTCCGCGATGGCGATTGGATCAAGCTCGCCAGCCGCTCCGGCGACACCACGCTCCGGGCGTTGATCACCGATCGTGTCGCGCCCGGTGTCGTCTATACGACCTTCCATCATCCCAATACGCAGGCCAACGTCATCACCACCGACTTTTCCGATTGGGCGACCAACTGCCCGGAATATAAGGTGACAGCGGTGCAGGTCTCGCCGTCGAACGGACCGAGCGAGTGGCAGCTCGAATATGACGAGCAGGCACGGCAATCGCGCCGCATCGCCGGCAAGCTCGAAGCGGCGGAGTGACGATGCCGGGGCGATTTGGCGTTGTCGGCGAGATCCTCCCTTCTTTCCTCGGGGAGAAGAGGAGGCGTCTGTGATGACTTTCGCCACCACGGCGCGTGCTCCCGAAACCGCCCGCCGCAACGGCGTCATGCACAGCGGTTCGCGCATCGTGCCCGAGGAAGTGCCGATCGCCTTTTCCTATGGCGGCAGTTCGCATGCGGTGATGATGGCGACACCGGCGGATCTTGAGGATTTCGCCGTCGGCTTTAGCCTGACGGAAGGGATTATCGCCAAGCCGGCGGAGATATCCGCCGTCGAGATCATCGAGGGGGGGCAGGGCATCGACGTGCAGGTCAGCCTTACCGACGACGTCGCCGATCGGCTGCGGGCGCGCCGCCGCAGCATGGCCGGACCAGTCGGCTGTGGGCTCTGCGGCATCGAATCGATCGAACAGGCGGTGCGGCCGGTGCCCGATGTCTCGACATCGCCGTTGACGCTGTCTCATGCTGATATCGTTCGCTCCGTATCATTTCTGAACGAGGCGCAGCCGCTGCATCGTGAAACGCGGGCCGTACATGGCGCTGGATTCTACCTTCCCGGCCGCGGGCTGATCGCGGTTCGCGAAGATGTCGGCCGCCACAACGCGCTAGACAAACTCTGCGGCGCCGTCATTCGCGCCGGTGAAAGCGGCGGAAATGGCGCGGTCGTCGTCACCAGCCGGCTGTCGGTCGAAATGGTGCAGAAGGCGGCGATCCTCGGCAGCCCAGCGCTCATTGCCATTTCAGCGCCGACGGCCCTTGCCATCCGCACGGCCGAAGCGGCCGGCATGACGCTCGTCGCGCTGGTGCGCGGCGAAGATTTCGAGATTTTCACACACCCGCACCGCATCTCGCCCGGAAGCATCGCCGATGTCGCATGATACCAAAACCAAGCTTGTCTATATGGCAAACCAGATCGCCACCTTTTTCAAAAGCCAGCCGCAAGACGAGGCCGCGCAAGGCGTCGCCACGCACATCAACAAATTCTGGGAGCCGCGCATGCGGCGGCAGTTGTTTGAAATTCTCGAGAAAGAGGAGAATGGCCTGGATGCTCTCGTGCTTCAGGCCGCTCCACTGATCCGCAAGCCGGAGGCGGAGGCAAACCGGGTCCGGTAATTCAAAGTGGTGTCTGCCGGAGGGGAGACAGCAGCAAACTGCCTGCGCACGCGCCACTGCCCTCTATACCGGCACCATGTATATCCTTGCCGTCATGCCGGCGCCCGGTCTCATCGCCAACGCGCTGGTCAGGCCGCTTCCGGACAAGTGGTTCTGAAGGATGGCGAGGTCGCGGCGCTGCAAGAAAGTCGGCGGCAATAAAAAACCGCCGAAAGCGGCGGTTTTCCGATATCCAATTGTTCCGGCAGATCAGGCAGCCAGTTCATCCGTCTCATTTTCCTTGAACATCTTGGCGAGGTTCAGGAAGCAGATCATGCCGTTTTCCGAAGCGATGATGCCTTCGCAGAAAGCGCGGTCGAAGGAGGCGGTCACCTCGGGCACCGGCTGGACCTGGCTGGACGAGATGGTGAGAATATCCGAGACGCGGTCCACGAGCATGCCGATGACCATGCTATGAACTTCGGCGACCACGATGGCGCTGCGTTCGTTGGCAACCGTACTCTTCATGCCGAGCTTATAGGCGAGATCGATGATCGGGATGACCGAACCACGCAGGTTCATGACACCGATAACATCGGCCGGCGAATGCGGGATCGGGGTCGAGGGCGCCCAACCGCGGATTTCGCGGATGGTCGTGGTCTTGACGCAAAATTCCTGATCATGGAGGCGGAAGGCAATGATCTCGAGCGTATCGCCGCTGAAGCTAGTGGAATTGATCGTGGCCATTAGAATTCTTCCCAACTGTCGTAAGCCAAAGCAGAAGCGAGTGCGCCACCATTGGCGCGGACGAGCTTTGCCTTCACACCACGCGATGACTCTGCACTCAAAGCATCGTTACGGTTAGCGACGACATTAACGGAAGAGTGTTGCCCAAATCTAAATCGGGAACGGGAGCATAAAGCTTTTCCGCCTCGCTCTACTTCAGCCGATCGTCTTTTCGATCTGCGAGACGGCCCAATCGACCTGCTCCCTCGTTATGACAAGTGGCGGAGCGAGGCGAATCGTGTGGTCATGGGTGTCCTTGGCGAGAAGGCCGCGCTCCTTCAGCGCATGGCAATATTGCCGCGCGCCGCCGGCTTCGGGCTCCAGCTCGATCGCCATCATCAGGCCACGGCCACGTACATCTCTGACAATGTTGGAGCGGATCGACCTCAAGCCCTCGAGGAAATAATCGCCCATCGCGGCGGCGTTCTCGATCATGCCTTCCTCCACGAGCACCTTGAGGGCCGTGCGCGCCACCGCGCAGGCGAGCGGATTGCCGCCGAAGGTCGAGCCGTGCTGGCCAGGCTTCAGCACGCCCAGCACCTCGGAATTGGAAAGGACGGCGGATACGGGATAGAAGCCGCCGGAAAGCGCCTTGCCGATCAGCGTCACATCGGCCTCTATGCCTTCGTGCTCCTCCGCCAGCAGCTTGCCGGTACGGCCGAGGCCGGTCTGGATCTCATCGAGGATTAGAGTGACGTTGTTATCAGTGCAGAGCTCGCGGATGCGGGTGAAATAGCCGACCGGCGGGATGATGACGCCGGCTTCGCCCTGGATCGGCTCGATCAGGGCTGCCACTGTATTGCCGCTGATCGCGGCCTCGAATGCCTCGGCGTCGCCGAAGGGAATGATGCGGAAGCCCGGCGTGTAGGGGCCGAAGCTGGTGCGGGCGTCGGGATCTGTGGAGAAACTGATGATGCTCAGCGTGCGGCCATGGAAATTGTCGGCGCAGACAATGATTTCCGCATTTCCTTCAGGAACGCCCTTCACCTCGTAACCCCATTTGCGCACCGCCTTGATGGCGGTCTCCACCGCTTCAGCGCCGGAATTCATCGGCAGGATCTTGTGCGAGCCCGTCAGCGCCGCAAGCTCCTCGTAGAGATGGGCGAGCTGATCGTTGCGGAAGGCGCGGGATGTGAGCGTCAGCCTGCCCGCCTGTTCGACCATGGCGGCGAGGATCTTCGGGTGGCAATGGCCCTGATTGACGGCAGAATAGGCCGAGAGGCAATCGAGATAACGATTGCCGTCGGTATCCCAGACATACACGCCTTCGCCACGCGTCAGCACCACGTCGAGCGGCTTATAGTTGTGGGCGCCGAGCCGCTGTTCCGTTGCGATCAGTTTTTCCGAAGTGTTCATGGCGCTTCTCCCTCAGCTTGTCTATGCGGCGCGTGTCGGACGATCGAAGATGCGGCGGCCGAAGAGGCTTGCCGTCAGTTCCACCAGTATACGGGCGCTCTTGCCGCGATCATCGAGGAACGGATTGAGCTCGACGAGATCGAGCGACGAGACGAGGCCGCTGTCGGAAAGCATTTCCATGACAAGATGCGCTTCGCGGAAGGTCGCACCGCCAGGCACCGTCGTGCCGACTCCGGGCGCGATGTCGGGATCGAGGAAGTCGAGATCGAGGCTGACATGCAGCAGGCCGTTGGCCTTTGCGACAACAGCGAGAATCTCGCGCATGATGGCGCCGATGCCCTGCTCGTCGATCGCCCGCATGTCGAAGACGTTGACGCCGTGTTCATGGATTTCCTCGCGCTCGCGCGCATCGACCGAACGGATACCGACCTGGAAGACATTCTTCGGGTCGACGAAGGGCCGGTCCTTCGGGAGGATTTCGGCGAACTCCGCCTCGCCGCAGAAGAAGGCAACAGGCATGCCGTGAATATTGCCGGAGGGTGACGTTGCCGGAGAGTTGAAATCGGCATGGGCATCGAGCCAGAGCACGAAGAGCGGGCGCTCCTTGCTGGCGGCATAACGCGCCATGCCGGAGACGCTGCCCATCGACAGGCTGTGATCGCCGCCGAGAATCAGCGGAAAGCGGCCGGCGGCGGCGACGTCATAGACGCTGCTTTCCAATGCGCGGGTGAAGGCACCGACGATCCTCAGATTATGGGCTTTCGGATGATTCGGCAGATCCATCGCCGGCAGGATAGAGAGATCGCCGATATCGGCGACGTCGTGGCCGAGATCAATTAGGGTCTGGTCGACGCCGGCGATCCGCAGGGCCGCAGGGCCCATGGCGGCGCCTCTCCGACCCGAACCTTCTTCCAAGGGTGCGCCGATGAGGGTGACAGATCGCGATTGCGCATTCATTCGAGGGCTCCGTTTGAGGCCTGTTTTCGGCCGATAGTGGGATAAAGGGCTGGCGGCAAAAAGATGGAAAAGTGCCAGAAATGGATTATGATTGCGCAGATTGATAAAGCTATTTTGACAAAGTGTTCGACGTGGACGATCTCGATACCGAACTTCTGAGTGCGCTTCGCCACAATGCTCGCATGTCCGTCTCCTCGCTCGCGGCAATGACCGGTGCATCGCGGGCGACGGTCGCCGCCCGTATCGATCGGCTGGTCGCCGGCGGCACCATCGTCGGCTTCACCATCCGCACCAGTCACGAGACGCGATCCGCCGGCGTGCGCGCGATCGTCATGATCGAGGTGCTCGGCAAGCTCGCCGACAGGGTGGCCGATCAGCTCAGGGGTCTGCCACAGGTGCGGGCGCTTCACAGCACCAATGGCAAATGGGATTTCGTCGCCGAGCTGGAGGACCGCGATCTTGCCGCCTTTGACGAGACGCTGCGTCGAATCAGGTTGATCAACGGCATCAATTCGACCGAGACCAACATTCTTCTTAAAACGAGCAAGACGGGTTTCTAAGCTGCTTTAATATTCCCGTTCATAGACGATGCCCGCTTCGCCGGCGCCATTCCCGCCGGCGGCTCCCCGCAATTTGACGCCACGGCCGACATCGAGATTGATGATTGCCTTGGCGCCGGCCGAGCCGCCCTGCTGCAATTCGAAATAGGTACGGTCGTTGAGATAGCGGCCGACGCTGACGCTCGTCTGGCCCTTCGCGTCGGTGCTGATGTCGAAATCGTCGACGCCGAGCTGGTTGCGCAGACCCTCGAAAAGCGAGGTGGAGCGGTTGCCGGCCAGCTGGCTGACGGCGTCGGCGAGCTGGGCGATCTGCACCGGCGAGAGCTTCGACATCGACTGGCCGAAGATCAACTGCGCCAACACCTCGTCCTGCGGCAGCTGAGGCGAGGAGGAGAAGGTGATTGACGGATCGGTGGCAAGGCCTGAGACATCGACCGTCAGGGTCGTCGTGCCGGAGGTGGAGGTCGCTTCCATGTCAAGCGCCGGCGTCAGGTCGCCGGCAAAGGTGATTTTGCTCTTGTCGGAGAAATTGAGGCGACGATTGAGAATGGTGAGCCGGCCGCGGCGCATTGTAAAGCCACCGGTGACGATCGGTGCTGCCGCCGTTCCGCGGATCGTCACGAGACCTCCAAGCTCGGCATCGATGCCGCGGCCGCGCACGAAGATCTGCGAGGGCGCATCGATTTCGAGGTCGAGTGTGATAGTCGAGGACTTCTCGCCCGGCTTCCGTTCACCGTCATCGCGCAGCTGCGCCAGCACCGATCGCGGTGCGTTTTTATGCCGGATGTCGATTTCACGGAGTGAGGTCGGCAATCTTTCCGGGACGGTGATCGAGGTCTTGTCCAGCCGAAGCTTGCCGCTCAGCGTAGCACTCAGGATCGGCCCGCGCAGGCCGACCGTCCCGTTGACGGTCGAGACGACAAGTGTTCCGTCGACATAGACGGCCTTGTCGAGCTTAATCGAAATGTCGGCGGGAAATCCGCCGGCGGGCTGGATGCCGATGGTACCGCTTGCCGAAATCGTGCCGCCGCCGCCCAGATTGCCGCTGAGGCGCGAGATGACGGCCTGGTTGCCATTGAAGGTGACTGTGGCTGCGAGATTGTTGACGGCAAGATTGCGCCTGACGTCGACAAGCTTGGCGCCTGATGTCGAGACCGTGCCGTTGATGACGGGGGCTGCGGCCGTTCCGCCAATCTTAAGATCGACCTTGGCGACGCCGTCGGCGACAAAGCCCTGCTGTGCGAGCGGGGCGCCAAGCACGGCGAAGGGAACATTGCCGTTGAAGCGCATGTCGAGGGCGCGGTTGCCCGATATCACGACGCTGCCGCCGCCTTTCAGCGACATACCGGCGTCGCCGGTAAGGTTGGTGTCGACCGTCAGCCTGTTATCGGCAAGCTTGCCGGATGCGCCGATGGTGAATGGCGAAAGACCGGCGCCCTTCGTCTGGCTCGTTGCGGCATTCTTCCAGTCGACCTTGAAGTCCACGACGGGCGAGCTCAGCGTGCCAGTCACTTTGGCCGTCGCCGAGATCGTGCCTTCGGCTCCTATGCCAGGAACAAAACCGTTGGCGATGGCGGCCGGAACATTGGCGGCGTTTGCGGTGACGTCGATCGATCGGATCGTTGTGCCTGCAATGGAAAGATTACCAGCGGCTTTCAGCGAAATGCCGCCACCGCCGCTGAGGTCGGCATCAAAATCCAGCCGGTCGCCGGCATATTTTCCCGTCGCCGCCAAGGCAAGGCGGGAGAGGCCGGCGGCCTTGGTGTGGCTGGTCGCGGCATCTTTCCAGTTCAGCTTGAAATCGACGATCGGGTCTGCCGGCGTTCCCGATGTCTGGGCGCTCGCCGACAGCGTGCCTTCGGCACCGAGGCCGGGAACAAAGGCATTGGCGATATTTGCGGGCAGCGCCGGAATATCGGCATTGATCGAAAGGTCGCGTATCGCGGTTCCCGCGATCGTCGCGCCACCCGCCGCCTTGGCCAACATGCCGTCCTTGCCGGTAAGGCTAGCATCGAAGTCGACCCTGTCATTGGCGAACTTGCCGGTGACCGCGGCACTCAGGCCCGACAAGCCGCTGCTCCTGGTCTGGGCGGTGGCGGCGTTCTTCCAATCGAGCTTGAAATCGACGGCGGGTTTCGGCAGCGCTCCGGAGGCGGATGCCGTTCCCGACACGGTGCCCTCGGCGGAAAGACCGGGAACGAAGCCGTTGGCAAGGCTCGCGGGCAGATTGGCGAGATCGGCTTTGACGTCAATGTTGCGGACCGAAGTGCCCGATATCGCCACATTGCCCGCGGCATTCAGTGAGAGACCGTCCTTGCCGCCAAGATTGGTGTTGAAGTCGAGCTTGTTGTCGGCGAGGTGTCCCGACGCGGCAAGCGCGAGGCCGGAAAGATGCGCGCTTCTGGTGTGGCTAGTTGCGGCGTCCGCCCAGTCGAGCTTGAAATCGGCCTTGGGTGCAGCGGGTGTTCCGGCTGCAGAGAGCGTGCCTGATATCGTGCCGCCGGCCGCCAAATCGGGGAGGAAGGCATTTGCGAGAGCAGCCGGGAGTTTGACGATTTCGGCATCGACCTTCACGCTGTCAATCGCCGTACCGGCGAGAGCGACATTGCCCATGGCCTTCAATGAGAGACCTTGATCGCCACCGGCGGCCGCGTTGAAATCCAGCTTGTTATCGGCAAATTTCCCCGATGCGGTCATGGCGAGAGCCGCAAGGCCGGCACGCTTCGTGTGGCTTGTCGCAGCGTCTTTCCAATTGAGGTCGAAATTGGCGGTCGGGGCGGAAAGCGAGCCCGCAGCCGAGACCCTCCCCGAGACTGTGCCTTCGGCGGCGAGATCGGCGACGAAGCTGTTTGCCAAGCTTGCCGGAATATTTGACAGCGTCGCATCGGCCGCGACGGTGCCGATCGTCGTGCCGGTCACGACGACATTGCCGTTCGCCTTGAGCGAGAGGCTGTCTGCGCCGGCGACCGCGGCGTCGAAATCAAGCTTATTGTCGGCAAATTTGCCGGACGCCGTGGCATCAAGACCGGTGAGGCCGGCTCGTTTCGTGTGGCTCGTCGCGGCGTTTTGCCAATGGAGATCAAAATCGGCGATTGGAGCTGCAAGCGACCCGCTGGCGGCGACCGTTCCGGAGAGAGCACCTTCCGCTGCGAGATCGGGAACGAAGCCGTTGGCAATAGCCACGGGGATATTGTCCAGTGTTGCGTTGATCTTGACGCTGCCGACCGTCGTTCCGGTGATGTCCACGTTGCCGTTTGCCTTGAGCGAGAGGTTGTTGGCGCCGCTGGCCGCAGCGTCGAAATCGAGCTTGTTGTCGGCGAACTTTCCGGACGCCCTAGCGTCAAGACCGGTAAGGCCCGCTCGTTTCGTGTGACTCGTCGCGGCGTTTTGCCAATGGAGATCAAAATCGGCGATCGGAGCTGCAAGCGACCCGCTGGCCGAAACCATTCCCGAGATAGTGCCATCCGCTGCGAGATCGGGAACAAAGCCGTTGGCAATAGTTGCGGGGATATTGGTCAGCGTTGCGTCCGCCTTGACGCTGCCGACCGTCGTCCCGGTGATATCAACGTTGCCGTTTGCCTTGAGCGAGAGGTTGTTGGCGCCGCTGGCCGCAGCGTCGAAATCGAGCTTGTCGCCCGCGAATTTGCCGGACGCGGTCACATCAAGAGCCGCGAGGCCGGCGCGCTTCGTGTGGCGCGTCGCAGCGTTTTTCCAGGCGAGATCGAAATTGGCGGTCGGAGCCTTAAGCGAACCGGAGGCAGTCACCTTTCCCGTGATGGCGCCCTCGGCGGCGAGATCGGAAACGAAACCATTGGCGACCTGCGCCGGCAGGTTGAGGATATCGGCATCGATATCGAGCACCGGCGCCGTCGGATCAGCGAGCCCGACGTCGCCGCGGGCCTTGAGCAACAGGCTGTCGGCACCGGTGATTGTCGTGTCGAAATCGAGCTTCTTGTCGACGAATTTACCGTTGGCGATGATGCCGAGCGGTGCCAGGCCCGCGCCCTTAAGTTGTCCTGTGGTCGCATCCTTCCAGTCGAGTTTGAAATCGGCGATGGGTGCTGACGGCGTTCCCGTCACGGCAATCGTTCCCGAGATCGTGCCGCCAGCCGAAAGATTCGGCACGAAACCGTCGACGAGTGATGCTGGCAGCTCTTTGATGATGGCATCGAGATTCAGCGTCTCGCCGGCCGAACCGGTAACCGATACCGAGCCGGTGCCGGTCTTCAACGTCAGTCCGTCCAGATTAGCGACGCCGCCGGTGACCGTGACCCGCGTCGGAACAGCGAGTTCGATCGGAATGTTGCGGGGGCTTGCCGAGAGCCGATCGAGGTTGAGGCCGACATTGCCGGCGGCCATCTCGATGGTGCCGTCCGCCATCACGGGATTGCCGTCATAGGCAGCATCGAGGTCGAAGTTGGTGCGGTCTTGCTGCTTGGTAAAGCTGAGAGAAAGTCCGCCAAGTTTGTTCGCTCCGGCAGCTACTTCCTCGGCCCTGAGCGTGCCGTTTGCCGCAAGGGTGCTGAGATCGCTGACCGTGAGGTCGATATCCGGCTTAGCGATCGCCATCGTATCACGGTGGATCGAGGCGCCTGACGCAACGAGCTTGAGCGCGATCTTGCCGTCATGGCTATCGATGCCGAGCGAGCCCTTGAGGTCTCCTTCGGCTTTCTGTCCGCCGAGCGCGGCCAGCAAGCCGAGCTTGGGAAAATCGAAGGTCAACCCGCCCGAGGGTGTCAAGGAGGGCGAGAGCTCCAGATTGCCTGTCAGCCGGTTGCCGCCGACATCGGCGGTCAGTGCGGGAATGCTCGTCTTGCCGTTTTCAGAACGGATGTCGCCGTTGATGCCGAGCGGCTGTCCGTCGATCGTGCCGGTGGCCGCAAACTTCCCCTGCGGTGCCTTGGGATCGGCGACACCCGACAGATCGATATTGACGTCGGCGAGCGCGCGATCAGCTATCTCAAGGCTGGGAGCCTTGATATTGGCTGTCACGGAGATCGCCGGCAGTTCGCCTCCGATCCTCAGCGCGTAACCTGCTCCGCCGCTCGCGCCTGTCATCAGCTTGCCGATATCGGGCAGCCGGCCTGAAAGATCGGCGTTCAACATCGAGCCGTCGAGCGCGACGTTGCCGGCAGCTTCAAGCGTGCCGGATTTCAGGACGAGGTTGGACAGCGCGAATTTCGACGGGATCGTGCCGGTCACCTGGCTTTCGACCAAGATCGGCTGATCGAACCTGCTCGTCGCCGCGGCCGGCAGGGCCGCCGGTTCGACGCTCAGCTTGACATTGCCGGTCAGCGCGCGGTCCGCCAGCCGATAGGAGCCGTTGAGGCTGCCGTTGATATTGGCGCTTTCGACGGTGGTGCCGTTGAAGCCGATGTCGCCCGGCGAAATCTGGAGCGGCGCCGCGATCGTGATAGGGCCTTGAACTGCGCGGTTGAGGTTCGGCTCGGCAAAGGTTGCGTCGCCGGCCACGAGGCGTAGCTGAACGCTGCCGGAACGGCCGGCAAGATTGAAGGCGTCGCTCTTTGCTGTCAGCTTGACGTTGCCGATATCGGCCTGCGGCAGGGTTGCGCTGTCGAGCGAGCCGCTGAGGCTCAGTCGGGCGGTCTGCGCCTCGCCTGTTAGAGCCAGGTTGAGGCCTGATATCAGAAAGCGCGCTTCGCCTTCGGCGAGCGGCCAGCGGAAATCGACGGGGCCGGATGTGCCGAGGAGATTGGCGTTCAGGCTGTTGTTGCCGGCCGGATCAAGCGCGCCCGATGCGGCGATGACGACGCTGCCGGTGGCGATGTTGCCGGTCTGGATATCGAGCTTGCCATGATCGTCGAAGGTGGCGGCAAGGTCGATATTGGTTTGGCCGGCGAAAAGCGGCCGGAATGCCGCGGGAAGAAGCGAACTCAGGTCACCGCCACCCTTGAGATCGAGATGGTGCAGTCCGTCTGTGCCAATCGCATGCCGGCCCTCGATTGCAGCGCGCTGCTGTCCGTCGAGCGCAGCCTGCACTTTGCCCGTCCAGTCGGATATCGGTCCCTGACCGTCGAGGTCGATGTTGACGGCAGGATTGTCAGGCAGGCCGAGGAAGCCTGCCAACAGCCCACCCTTCGGCTCGGCAAGCTCAGCCTTCAGCCGCAGCCGGTTTTCGGCCGGCGCATAGGCGATATCGGCAGTAAGGCGCGCATCCGGAACCGCGTGGCGGCTGACATTGACCATCGCTTCGCCGCCGTCGCCATCGGCCGAAAGGCTGCCGTTGGCGGCGAGCGCGAAGGCGCGCCCGGCAAAAGCTTCGGCCAGATTGATATCGGGCAGGGCCACATGGTCGACATCGATCTTGACCGGAAGTGCGAAGCCGCCGGAATTTTCGGCGCCGGGCCGCGAAGGCAGGGTGCGCACCGGCTTGCGCAGCACGTTGATCGTGTCGATCTGGAAACGCTTGGCGCGGAATGTTCCCGTCAGCAGCGCCAGCGGGTTCCAATCGATTGCCACGCCGTGAATTTCCGCAAAAACGCCCCTGGTGTCGGATAGGGAGATTTCGGCGGCGCGAAGCCCGCCAGTCAAAAGCCCTTCCGGTTCGCGCACCTCGATCGTCATGTCGCGGTTGGAAAGAGTGGAGGCGATCCTTTCGGTGACGATGCGGGCGCCAAAGGAGGTGAAGCCGAAGATCGCAAGTGCCGCGACAGCGAGAATCAAAATGGCGCCTACGGCATAGCCGGTGACCCGCACGATCCAGTTGACGATTTTTGCCAGCGTTTGCATCGGCGCGGACTACCCCGTTTTCATGCGGCCCATCGATCGGAAGAAGCCGGAATCGCAACCCTAGAAGGATTGGCCGATGCCGGCATAAATTCCATAATCTGTGCCATCTTCGTACTTGTTCAGCGGCACGGCAAAATCAAGCCGCAACGGCCCGAAAGGTGTGGCATATCGTATTCCTGCGCCGGCGCCGGCGCGGATATCGGAAAAACCCGGGAAGGTGCTATCCGATACAGTGCCGACATCGATGAAGGGCACGAGGCCGATCGTATCGGTGATCTTGAAGCGGGCCTCCAACGACCCGGTCACATAGGAGCGGCCGCCGGTGGCATCGCCATTGTCATTGTAAGGCGAAATCTCCTGATAGCTATATCCGCGCACTGAACCGCCGCCGCCGGCGAAAAAACGCTGCGTGGCAGGAATGTCCTCGATCCCGCCGCCGCCGATCAGCACGCCGGCGGCGATCTTGCCGGCAAGCACGAGGCGGTCCTCGGCGCCGAATGGCAGATAGCCGGAGATCGAGCCCTCGAATGCCGCGTAGGGTGTGGCGTTGATGATCTCGTAGCCGGGCTTTGCCGATGCTGTCGCCCGATAGCCTTCGGTCGGATTGAACTTGTCGTCGCGTGCGTCACGATCATATTGAAGCGGCAGGGCGATGGTCAGATAGTCATTGGTGCCGAAGGCGTCATCATCACGCTCCCAGCTGACTTCGCCGCTCGCCGACACCGTGTCCTTGTCGGTCAGTTCATAGGAAAGGCCGAGCGAGGCGGTGACGAGCGTCGCATTATAAGCGTCCGGGTTCTGGGTCTTGGCGACGATGCCGGCCTTCAACGTGGCGGCCGGGAAGAAGGCGCCGGGCTTGGTGAAGAGGATGCCGGCGGAGTAGTCGAGGCTGCCGACATCGGTTGTTTCGCCGAGCCGCGAGACCGAGCCTTCGATCCTCAGCGTCTCGGCCTCGCCGAATAGGTTGCGGTGACCCCAGTAGCCCTGGATGCCGAGGCCGTCGGTGGTGGAATATTGCGCGCCGACGCCGAAATAACGCCTCTTGCCTTCGGAAACCTCGATCGTCATCGGCAGCGTACCATCAGGCGCCAGCACATCGCCCTGATGAATGGTGACGCTTGAAAAGACGCCGAGGGCGCGAAGCCGCTCGCCGGCCTTTTTCAGCCTTTCCGGCGAATAGGCGTCCCCCTTGTTCAGCCGGGAATAACGCTGGATGAAACCGGGCCGCACGGTTTTTTCGCCGGTGACCCCGACATCGCCGATCGGGGCGACAGGCCCGCCTTCGGCAGCAAGCACGATGTCGACCGTATCGCTCCTGTGATCGGCGACGACCTTGCGTTCGGTCAATTTGGCGAAGGGCCGGCCTTCACTTTTCAACTGTTCGACAATCTTGTCGCCGGCCTTGATGATGGCGAGCGAGCCGGCCTCGGCGCCGGGGGCAAGGTCGTAATCGGCGGGATTACGATCTGCGGCGTCGCCGCCGAACTGCACCTCTCTGACCCTGAACACGGGGCCGGGTGTTATATTGACGGTGACGGGGACCGGCCCGGAGCGGTCGAAGGTCGGATTGGGCGGCAGGTCGTCGATGTTTCTGCCATCGATGGTGATCGTCACCACGCCGCCATAGCGCGCCTTTTCGTACAAGGCGGCGATCAGCCGCTCGCGGTCGTCACGCGCCTTGACGACGATGCCGAGATCGCCGGAGACCGGCTGTTTCTGGTCGCTGACGAGGCGGGAGCTGTTTTCGAGCGCTTCCTTAAGATCGGGATCGGCGGTGTCGGCCTTGAGGTCGACTTGATAGCGCACCGGATCGGGCACCTGTTCGCTCTCGTCCTCCTCCTTGCCGAAGATGGTGATGCCGAAAAGCTTGAAGGCGTAAGCATCGCCGATCAGGACCGGTGAGAAAGCAGCTGCCGCTGCGACCACCATCATGGTGCCTGTTCGCCGATACGCAAAACCTATTTTCGGACTTGTCCCTCTAATCCGCATCCGCTGCTTTTGGTTACGCCTACATGAAGCTTCGTTGCCCAGCCGTGAACAGCTTAGCGGCAAAATCGCGCAGGGTGTACCATTTTAAATTGCCCACGCACTAATTCAGCACAAAAAATCCCGGATGTGTGTCCGGGATTTCCTGTTTTGCCGCTTTGTCAGCGCTCTCAGCGCGGGCAAGCGTCGATGTAACGGCGACCATAGCGGTCGCGATAGTAGCACTGGCCGGGCTGTTCCGCGACGCTGCCGATAAGAGCGCCTGACACGCCGCCGATGGCGGCCCCGACGGCCGCGCCGCGGACATTGCCGGTGACCGCGCCACCGATGACGGCGCCCGATGCAGCGCCGATACCGGCGCCCTGCTGGGTCGGCGTGCAGCTTGCGATCGACAGGCCGATCAATGCGAGTATGACAGCTTTTTTCATCTCTTCTCTCCGAGGTTGTTGTCCAGTGGGCAAAGGCCGTCCCTTTTGTTTTTTTGGCAGGCTAGCTGGAAAACTATGTCGGAAGAAAGGGTTGTCCACTCTTGGCCTGATTTTTTTCGCGAAGAGTGTTGTTGCGGCCGTGCGGATTTTGCGCCTATGTCAGGCGCTTTTGCGGCACCGGTCCCACTGATTGTGGCGCACGCATTTTTTCCTCTGGAATCATTCAAAAATCTGGGCCTTTTGCCGCAGTTGATGTTAAAGCAAAGGGTAAGCATTGACGCGCGGACGTCCGGTCGGCAAGAACGGCCGCGCGATACTGGAGCATATGATGGATTTCGAAGCATTTTTCAAAAACGAGCTGGACGGGCTTCATGCCGAGGGCCGCTACCGCGTTTTTGCCGATCTCGAACGTCACCGCGGTAATTTCCCGCGCGCGACGCGCCATACGTCCGACGGCGAGAAGGAAGTCACGGTCTGGTGCTCCAACGACTATCTCGGCATGGGCCAGAACCCGAAGGTGATCGAGGCGATGAAGGCCGCCATCGACCACTGTGGCGCGGGTGCGGGAGGCACCCGGAATATTTCTGGCACCAACCATTATCACGTTCTGCTCGAGCGGGAGCTTGCCGATCTGCACGGCAAGGAATCAGCACTGATCTTCACCTCAGGCTATGTCTCCAACTGGGCCGCACTCGGTACGCTCGGCGCCAAAATTCCCGGCCTGATCATCTTCTCCGACGCGCTGAACCACGCCTCGATGATTGAGGGCATCCGTTACGCCAAGTGCGACAAGGTGATCTGGAAGCATAACGACGTCGCCGATCTCGAAGCCAAGCTCAAAGCCGCCGATCCGAAGGTGCCGAAGCTGATCGCCTTCGAGAGCGTCTATTCGATGGACGGCGATATCGCCCCGATCAAGGAGATCTGCGATCTCGCCGACAAATACGGGGCAATGACCTATCTCGACGAAGTCCATGGCGTCGGCATGTACGGCCCGCGCGGCGGCGGCATTGCCGAACGGGAGGGGCTGATGGACCGGCTGACGGTGATCGAGGGCACGCTCGGCAAGGCCTTCGGGGTGATGGGCGGCTATATCGCCGCGTCGACAGCCCTTTGCGATTTCATCCGCTCCTTCGCCTCCGGCTTCATCTTCACCACGGCGCTGCCGCCGGCGCTCGCCGCCGGTGCGGTGGCCTCGATCCAGCATCTGAAGGTCAGCCAATTCGAGCGCGCCCGCCATCAGGACCGGGTGCGCAAGCTGCGCTCGCTGCTCGACCAGCGCGGCATTCCGCATATGCACAATCCCAGCCATATCGTACCGGTGATGGTCGGCGATGCCGCCAAGTGCAAGTGGATCTCCGACCTGCTGCTCGACAATTGCGGCGTCTATGTCCAGCCGATCAACTATCCCACCGTGCCGAAGAAGACCGAGCGACTGCGCATCACCCCGACGCCGCTGCATTCCGACGCCGATATCGCCCATCTCGTCGAGGCCCTGCATTCGCTCTGGTCGCGTTGCGCGCTGGCAAGGCACGTCGCCTGATCTAGCGATCGCTTGGGTTCTAGCTTCCGCGAATCAGAACCTCCATCGGGTTCTGACGGCGGTTGTTCGTTCCGCATTCATTAGCTGATTAAGATTATCCAGCGCTGCCCTTCGCTCTAAGATGAGTGACGCATTGCAAGTCGGTCCTATGGATTCGCATCGGCCGTTGCAACGCCTTCCTTCCAGACAATCCATGCCTCGCCGCTCCGTCTCTCGAATTGCATGAGAAAACCTTTTCTCACTTGACAGGCAGAATGGTAAAAGCTTTTCTCAAGCCATTTCAGAAGGAGGAAAGCCTGAACATATCGGGAGGAAAAAGAGGCAGGATCACCATCCATGAGGTGGCGTCGGCCGCCGGGGTGAGCATCTCGACGGCGTCGAAGGCGCTCAACGACACCGGTCGGATGGGGACGGAAACCCGCGAGCGCGTGAAGCGGATTGCCGGCGAAATCGGATATCGGCCAAATGCGCTGGCAAGAGGTCTTCTCAGCAAGCGCAGCTTCACCATCGGGCTGCTGACGAACGACACCTACGGCCGTTTCACGCTGCCTGTGATGGCGGGTATTTCGGACGCGCTCGTCGATCATGGCGTTTCGGTTTTCCTATGCGCCATCGAAGACGATCCGGCGCTCGCTCAGATCCATGTCGATGCGATGCTGGACAAGCAGGTCGACGGTATCATCGCAACCGGCAAGCGGCTGGACAGGCGTCTGCCCGTCGATCTGTCGAATTTGCATGTGCCTGTCGTCTACGCCTTCACCGAGGGGACGCCGAACAGCGTTACTTTCCGTTCGGACGACGGGCAGGGTGCGAGATTGGCGGTGGAATGGCTCGTGACGATCGGGCGGCGGCGGATTGCGCATATTACCGGGCCGGAGGACTTCTTTTCGGTGCGGGAGCGGGCCGGGGCCTATCGTCAGGTGGCGGGCCACCGCGAGCCGGTGCTCTACGGCATCTGGTCGGAGAGCTGGGGCCATGAGGCGGTGGAACAGCTTTGGAAGAGGCCAGGGGAAAAGCCCGATGCGCTCTTCTGCGGCAACGACCAGATCGCCCGTGGGGCGGTGGATGCGCTGCGTGAGCGCGGCGTCAAGGTGCCGCAGGACGTGTCGGTGATCGGCTTCGACAATTGGGAGATTGTCGCGGCCCAGACGCGGCCGCCGCTGACGACGGTAGATATGGAACTGAAGGAACTCGGGCGGCAGGCCGGATTGACCGTGCTGGCGCTTGCGGAAGGACGGCCTGTCGAGCCGGGAGTGAGAAAGTTGCCCTGCCGGCTCGTCGTTCGGCGGTCATGCGGGGGTAGAACCCCCGGGGAATGAGAATCACGGAAATGAGCAAAGGCGCGAGGAGAGCGCCATATTGGGAGGAGTGTCATGATCAAGCGTCTATTGGCGGCGACCGGTATCGCCACCTTG
This sequence comes from Rhizobium atlanticum, assembly GCF_030182485.1. Classification (NCBI taxonomy): domain Bacteria; kingdom Pseudomonadati; phylum Pseudomonadota; class Alphaproteobacteria; order Hyphomicrobiales; family Rhizobiaceae; genus Rhizobium; species Rhizobium atlanticum. Next base: position 53,786 of record NZ_JAQJCJ010000018.1, on the reverse strand, counting down.
TGCCTGGTTTCGGCTGCATCGGCGGCCGAAAACGTCGAAATGTGGGTTCGCTCGGGGATCGGCGACGCCTTCAAGAAAGTCGTCGAAGCCTATAATTCCAGCCACGAGAACAAGGTCGTAATGACCGAAGTGCCGTTCTCCGAGCTGGTGCAGAAATATGCGACGGCAATCGCTGGCGGACAGGCGCCCGACGCGCTGTCGATGGACCTCATCTACAATCCTGCCTTTGCCGCGGCCGGCCAGCTCGAAGACCTGACGGACTGGGCGAAGTCGCTGCCCTATTTCAATTCGCTTTCGCCGTCGCATGTCCGCCTCGGCACCTATCAGGACAAGATCTACGGCCTGCCGCTCTCCGTCGAGACATCGGTCTTCGCCTGGAACAAGGACCTCTACAAGAAGGCCGGTCTCGACCCGGAGAAGGCGCCGGCGAACTGGGATGAAATTACCGCCAATGCGGAGAAGATCCGGGCACTCGGTGACGACACCTACGGCTTCTATTTCTCCGGCGGCGGCTGCGGTGGCTGCATGATCTTCACCTTCACGCCGCTCGTCTGGGGTGCGGGCGCCGACATCCTGTCGGCCGACAGCAAGACGGCGACGCTCGATACGCCTCAGATGCGCAAGGCCGTCGACATCTACCGCAACATGGTCAAAAAGGACCTCGTGCCGGCGGGTGCGGCCAGCGACAACGGTACGAACTTCCTGACCTTCACCAACGGCAAGATCGGCCAGCAGAGCCTCGGCGCCTTTGCCATCGGCACGCTGGTGACCCAGCATCCCGAGATCAATTTCGGTGTGACCCTCATCCCCGGGGTCGACGGCAATCCTTCCTCCTTTGCCGGCGGCGACAACTTCGTCATCACCAAGGGCACCAAGAAGATCGACGCCGTGAAGGAGTTCCTCGAATATATCTATTCCGAGGACGGCCAGAAGGTGATGGCGAAATATGGCAGCCTGCCGACCCGCGGCGACATCGCCGGTAAGGTGCTGGAAGGTCTCGATCCGCGCATGCAGGTCGGCCTCAAGGCGATCGGCGTCGCCAAGACGCCCTATACGCTGCAGTTCAACGACCTGATCAACAGCGCCAACGGCCCATGGGCAAGCTTCACCAACGCGGCGATCTTCGGCGACGATGTCGACGGCGCGTTCTCGAGCGCCCAGTCGGAAATGCAGTCGATCATCGATAGCGGCCAATAACTCTCCCGAGGCCGCGGCCGGGGAGCGGTGGCAGCTTCCCGGCCATTTTCAATTGACAGATGCGGAGCGTTTCGATGACCGGTTCCGGTTCGAATATCCTATTGCCCCGGCGAAAGCGGCGGCGCAGATCGAATTGGCGCGGCCCGCTCTACATCGCGCCGGCCATGGCGCTGGTCATCGTCTTCTTCGTCATGCCGGTTCTCTTCACGGGGTGGATGAGCCTTCACAACTGGCCGCTGATGGGAGCGTCGCGCTGGATCGGCTTCAACAATTATTTCCGTATGTTCAACGACACCCGTTTCATAGCGGCACTGAATTTCACCGCCTATTACACCGTGATCGTCACTATCGCGATCTTCGCTGTCGCCTTTCCGCTGGCGATCTTCGTCGAAAAGGAACGGCAGTTCGTCAGCGCCTACCGCACGATCATCTTCCTGCCGGTCGTGGTCGGCCTTGCCACGGCCTCGCTGCTCTGGGTCTGGCTTGCCAATGTCGATAGCGGCTTCATCGGCCCAGCCTTGAAAGCACTCGGTCTTCTGGAAAAGAGCCCCAACCTGCTTGCGACCTTCGACACCGCCTTTCTGACGGTCGTGGTGATGGTCGTCTGGAAGATCGCCGGCTTCACCATGATCATTCTGCTGACCGGGCTGCAGGCCATTCCATCCGAGCTGACGGAGGCGGCCCGCATCGACGGCGCCGGCCGCTGGCAGCGCTTCCGGCACCTGACGCTGCCGCTGATGCGCAAGACGATCGCGCTAGCCCTGATCGTCTCGGTTACCGGCTCGATCCTCGCCTTCGACCAGTTCTATATCATGACGGGGGGTGGACCGCAGAACAAGATGATCTCGGTGGTCTATTACATCTTCAACCAGTCCTTCGTCTCCTTCAATCTCGGCTATGGCGCGGCCCTCTCGATTGCGCTCCTCGCCATTCTGGTCGCCATCAGCATCGTGCAGCTCTGGCTGCTGCGCGTCGGGGAGGAGCGTCCATGACGACCTCAAGGCAACGCCGCGCCCGCAAGGCCATCCGCACGAAGTCGACCTATCATCTGGCAGGCATCGCCATTTCGATCTTCTTTCTGGCGCCGTTCGCGGTCACGCTGCTCGCTTCCTTCCGGCCGGGTGCCGAGGCCACCTTGCCGCCCTTGCCGCCGTGGCCGACATCCAGCATCAGCTTCGATGCCTATGCGCTGCTCGATACGTTCGGTGCCGGCATCTGGCGGCACATGATCAATTCGCTGTTCGTTTCGGTCGCCACCGTGGTGCTGACCGTTCTTGTCAGCCTGCTCGCCGGCTATGGCTTCTCGCGTTATCGCTTCCCGATGAAGAATGCACTGTTCGTGCTGATCATTGCTACGCTGATGATCCCGTTCCAGTCGATCCTGACGCCGCTCTTCATCATCCTGGCAAAACTTGGCCTCAACAATTCGCTGCTCGGGCTGACGCTCGTCTATGTGACGCTGCAACTGCCCTTCTCCGTTTTCATGATGCGCAATGCCTTCGACGCCGTGCCCAAGGAGATCGAAGAGGCAGCGCGCATCGACGGTGCGCGCGATCTGAGGCTGCTGGCGCGCGTCCTGCTGCCGCTGGTGCTGCCCGGTGTCGCGACGGTGGCGATCTTCGCCTTCCTCAATGCCTGGAACGAGTTTCTCGCTGCGCTCGTGCTGCTTTCCAGCAATGAGAAATACACCCTGCCGGTACTGATGACGGCGGTTCGCGCCGGACGGCTCGGCGCCATCAACTGGGGAGCGGTGCAGGCTGGTGTCGTCGTCATGACGATCCCCTGCCTGATCGTCTTCCTGCTCCTGCAACGCTACTACATGCGCGGGCTGATGGCCGGCGCGGTGAAATGATCGCAAGAACAGGATGATTTAGGCCGTCGGCCTAAAATCTGAATCCTGTTCTCAATTAAATAGTTAGAGCATGATGTCGTCCGAAAACCGCTCACACTTTTCGGCATCATGCTCAAGGTAGAGCCCATGACCAAGTCAAGCAATGACCGCCAGTTTCGTCCCGTCGCCGTTCCCGATGTCGAGCTCGGCGGCTTCTGGGGCAAGTGGCAGGACGCCGTCTGCAATTCCACCGCCGAGACTCTGCTCGACCGCTGCGTCGAGGCCGGCATGCTCAAGGCGATCGACGTCAACCAGCCGAGCCCGGGCGTCGTCATTCCCATTCAGCCCTGGGGCGGGACGACGCAGATGTTCTGGGATTCCGATCTCGGCAAGTCGATCGAGACGATCGCCTACTCGCTTTATCGCCGGCCGAACCCGAAGCTTGAGGCGCGCGCCGATGAGATCATCGACATGTATGAGCGGATGCAGGACAAGGACGGCTATCTGAACGCCTGGTTCCAGCGCGTCGAGCCATCCCGCCGCTGGACCAATCTGCGCGATCATCACGAACTCTATTGCGCGGGCCACCTGGTGGAAGCCGCGGTCGCCTATTATCAGGCGACCGGCAAGCGCAAGCTGCTCGATATCATGTGCCGCTACGCCGATTACATGATCAAGGTGTTCGGCCATGGTGAGGGGCAGATCCCCGGCTATTGCGGCCATGAGGAAGTCGAGCTGGCATTGGTCAAGCTCGCCCGGGTGACCGGCGAGAAGAAATATCTCGACCTGTCGAAATACTTCATTGACGAACGCGGCACCGAGCCGCACTTCTTTACGGCCGAGGCCGCTCGCGACGGCCGCAGCGCTGCCGACTTCCATCAGAAGACCTATGAATATGGCCAGGCGCACCTGCCGGTACGCGAACAGACGAAGGTCGTCGGCCATGCTGTGCGGGCCATGTACCTCTATTCCGGCATGGCCGATATTGCCACCGAATATAACGACGACAGTCTGACGGCGGCGCTGGAAACACTCTGGGACGATCTGACGACCAAGCAGATGTACATCACCGGCGGCATCGGCCCGGCCGCCTCTAACGAAGGCTTCACCGATTATTACGATCTGCCCAACGACACGGCCTATGCGGAAACCTGCGCCTCCGTCGGCCTGGTCTTCTGGGCGAGCCGCATGCTCGGGCGCGGACCGAACCGGCGCTATGCCGATATCATGGAGCAGGCGCTTTATAACGGCGCGCTGCCGGGTCTTTCCACAGACGGCAAGACCTTCTTCTATGACAATCCGCTCGAAAGTGCGGGCAAGCACCACCGCTGGAAGTGGCACCATTGCCCCTGCTGCCCGCCGAACATCGCCCGTCTGGTGACGTCGATCGGCTCATACATGTATGCGGTTGCCGATGATGAGATCGCCGTCCATCTCTATGGCGAAAGCACCGCCCGGCTGAAGCTTGCCAATGGCGCCGAGTTGGCGTTGGAGCAGAGCACCAATTATCCGTGGGACGGCGCGGTCGCCTTCACTGTCAAGCTGGCAAAGCCGGCTCGGTTCGCGCTGTCGCTGCGCATTCCGGATTGGGCAGAGGGCGCAACCGTCAGCGTCAACGGGGCGATGCTCGACCTCGGTGCTCATGTCCGCGACGGATATGCGAGGATCGACCGCGAATGGGCGGACGGTGATAAGGTGGCCGTCTACCTGCCGCTGGCGTTTCGTCCGCAATATGCCAATCCGAAAGTGCGCCAGGATGCCGGCCGCGTCGCCTTGATGCGCGGTCCGCTCGTCTATTGCGTTGAGACAACGGACAATGGCGAGGACCTCAACACCATCGTTCTGCCCCGCGACCTGTCGGCCGCCGAAACGGTCGTGCTGAAGGACCTCAATGATGCCGTCGCTCTCGATCTCAAGGTCGAGCGTGAGGAAACATCGAATTGGGGCACATCGCTCTACCGCAAGGCGCCGGCCGAAAGGCGGGTCGCCACAGCACGCTTCGTGCCCTATCATCTCTGGGACAACCGCGCGCCCGGAGAGATGCTCGTCTGGGTCCAGGCGGACAAGTAGGTCGTTTGGGGATGACGAACGGTATGGGTAACAAGAGCGTCGTCCTTCAGGACGTGCGAAAAAGCTATGGCAATCTGCAGGTGGTCCATGGCATCGACCTGACGATCGAGGAGGGCGAATTCGTCGTCTTCGTCGGTCCGTCCGGCTGCGGAAAATCGACGTTGCTTCGCATGATCGCCGGCCTGGAGGACGTGACCGATGGCGAGATCGAGATCAAGGGACGTGTTGTCACCGATCTCGATCCGTCCGAGCGCGGCATCGCCATGGTCTTCCAATCCTACGCGCTCTATCCGCATATGAGCGTGCGCGACAACCTGGCCTTCGGCCTGAAGATGGCGCGTACGAATGGTGCGGAGATCGAGACGCGCGTCAAGGCAGCCTCGGCGATCCTGAAGATCGATCATCTGCTCGACCGGCGCCCCGGCCAGCTTTCCGGCGGCCAACGCCAGCGCGTGGCGATCGGCCGGGCGATCGTGCGCGAGCCCGATGTTTTCCTGTTCGACGAACCGCTGTCCAATCTCGATGCGGAGCTGCGCGTGTCCATGCGCATCGAGATCGCCCGCCTTCATCGCGAACTCGGCAATACGATGATCTATGTCACGCATGATCAGACCGAGGCGATGACGCTCGCCGACAAGATCGTCGTGCTGCGCGACGGCCGCGTCGAGCAGGCCGGAACGCCGCGGGAAATCTACGAAAATCCTTCGAATACGTTCGTGGCGGGTTTCATCGGTTCGCCGAGGATGAATCTCCTGAATGCCCGATGGGGCGAAGGCGGCTTGGTCGATATCGCCGGCGGGGGCGTCGAAAGCGGCCTGCTGGCGAAAGACAGGCTGGCCGGTACGGCCGTGACGCTCGGTCTGCGGCCGGAGCATCTGAAAGTGGCGCCCGAGCTCAATGGCAGCCTGAGGGCAAGAGTCGATTTTTCGGAGTATCTCGGCGGAACGCAGTATCTCTATTGCCAGCTTGGCGATGGTCAGTCGCTCACCGTCGAGCACCGGTCGCCGACCAGCATTGCGGCCGGCGAAGAGGTCAGCCTGCAGTTCGAGCCCTCGAATTGCCGATTGTTCGACGAGCACGGCAATCGGCTGCGCTAGCCGACCGAGCTCTCAACCGACGAGATCGAGTTTCAGCAGCGCCGCCGCGCGCTGCCGGGCTTGCCGGTCGGCGTTGAAGACATCGTCCATGCCGGCAGCCGGCGGCAGGTGGGCCAGGTCATCCATGACCCTCTCGGTGACCTCGGCCATGGCGAGGAAGGAGAGGCGCCCCTCGATGAAGGCCTCGAGCGCCACTTCCTTGGCGCCGTTCAGCACCGCGCCCTGAACGCCGCCGCGCGTCATCGCAAGGCGCGCCAGCCGCAAGGCGGGAAACCGCACCTCATCCGGCGCTTCGAAATCCAGCCTCGCGAGCTTGGCGAAATCCAGCCGCTCGACCGGCAGGTTCGGCCGGCGCGGAAAGGACAGCGCGTAACCGATGGCGGTGCGCATATCAGGAGCGCCGAGCTGCGCCAGCACCGAACCGTCGGTATAACCCACCATGGAATGGATGATCGACTGCGGATGGAAGATCACCTCGATCTGCTCGGGCCTCAGTCCGAAAAGATGGCGGGCTTCGATCATTTCCAGCGCCTTGTTGAACATCGAGGCGCTGTCGATCGAGATCTTCAAGCCCATCGACCAGTTCGGATGGGCGCGTGCGGTTTCCACCGTCACATCGGCCATCTCCTTCAACGAGGCGGTACGGAAGGGACCGCCCGAGGCGGTCAGGATGACACGCTCGACGGCATGGCGCTGGTTTTCTTCCAGCACCTGGAAAATCGCATTGTGCTCGCTGTCGACGGGAAGCAGCTTGCCGCCGCCGGCGCGGATCGCCCCGATGAAGAGATCGCCGGCCGAGACCAGACATTCCTTGTTGGCAAGGGCGATATCAGCGCCACGGCGCGCAGCGGCAAGCGTCGGCGCCAGACCCGCCGTGCCAACGATTGCCGCCATCACCCAGTCGGCTTCGCGGTCGGCCGCTTCCATCAGGCCGGATTTCCCCGACGCGACCGCGATGCCGCTGCCGAAAAGTTCGTCCTTCAGCGCTTCATAATGCCGGTCGTTTGCCGTCACCGCCAGCCGCGCGCCGAAGGATCTGGCCTGCCGAGCGAGCAGCTGGACATTGCCGTTGCCTGTCAGAACGGAAATTTCGAAGTTCTCCCGCCCGCCCAGATGTTCGACGACATTGAGGGTATTGCGGCCGATCGACCCGGTCGAGCCGAAGATGCTGAGGCGCCGCGGCGCGGTTTTGCCGGTCATCATTTGGAATTTCGCGAAAAATGTCTCTCGTAGGCTCAGGCTCTACTAGGGTTTGGAGGGTGCGGCAAGTGTGCGGTGCAGCAGATTTCAGCTCCTCGGGGGTTTACAGAGCGGCGGCGGGGTGTGATCCTTATGACATTCCTGAAGGGAAGTGATTCCCCTGCCGCCGCTCGTCGGCGCATGGGCAACCGGGGCGCTGCGGCGGCCATTGAAAAAGGGCACTTGGCTGCCCTCGGCTTTTTCGGCCAAACACTAAATCGAGGATGACGTCGGGATGAACGGCTTGGCCGTGCTGCCTGTCCGTGTTCGCTGCCGGCACTTTGGTGCGGTATCGTGCCATTCGATGAGCCAGCACGTGTCAGGTCAAAACGATCGGAACACATGACGATATTCAGAATAGCCATCATTCTTTCCGCCATCGTGCTTTCGCTGACCGCGACCGCAAAGGCGGACGACCTGTTGATCTGGTCGCCTGCCAAAGTCTCGGATCGATCATACAAGGCAACGATGGGTTTTCGTCTGCCGGCGGAATGGGAGACGAGCGCCGGCGCCGATCTCGCATTGGCAGCGACAAAAGGCGGCGCGCCGCTACCCGATTCCGAACAGGCCATGCTCTGGGGCAGGATCAGCAAGACGAGCGTTACGCCGGCAGGCCAATCGCAGCGGGGCGCCAGGGTCAGCGTCGATACGCTGCGCGGCAGCGGCGCTCTGACGCTCAGCCGCTCGCGCAACTGGATCCTGTCGGATTCGCTCGACATGCAATCAAGCCGCTCCCTGAGCGTCCGTTACGATCCAGTCGATGCCAGGGAGACTTCGGTGACGGCGTCACAGGCGCTGAAGTTGATCCATCCCTGGACGGGAACCTCGCTTTCGGCAGGCGCCGGGGTCAGCAATGCCAGCGGCGACTTCTCGAGCACGGTGGCGGTCGACCAGGCGATCCTGCCGAACCTCAACCTCGATGCCTCGGTCAGCAATCCGTTCTCGCCTGATGAGGCGAGCAGCGTCAATCTCCGCTACCGCGTCAGCTGGTAACGCAGGAAACCAAACCAGGCCGATGGCGTTTCTTCTTGGGATCTTTCGGAGGAACGGAATATGGTTTTCAAAGAGCCGACATTTCACGGGCTTGCGCCCGAAGTGGAAGCGGAGATCGCCAATCGCGCATCTCTCGAGGCCGCCGTCGCCAATGCATTGGCAATTGCCGGCGGCATCGATGCATCGGATGTGGAAGTGACGATGGAGGAAGATCAGGTCGTGTTGACAGGCACCGTCGGTACGGTCGGGGAAATCGAACGGGCAACCGCCGTCGCCCGGGCGGTCGAGGGCGTGACCGCGGTGCAGAACCGAATCCTGCTCAGCGGGTCTGCCGTCGGCAACCCACATTGATATTAGCGAAACGTGTCCCGCTTGCGAGCGCCGGCCTCTACGCCGGCGCTCGGCTGATCAACCGGCGAAGCGCTCGACGAGGAAGGACGCGCCTTCCAGGCGATCGGTCTTCGCTGTGGCCACCGACCCCTGCGGCTGATACGCGATGGCGAGCAGCAGAGCGCTGACGGCGACATAGGCGATTGCCAAAAGAGTCATCTTGATACGCATGATGAGTTCTCCCTTTTTCGCGATAAACGCAGCCGATGTTGCGAAGTTCCTGAAGAGCCCGGCCGGGGAGGAGCGGCCGGGCTTTTCATGCATGGACCGCCTTATCGGCAGATCCGGGTCTCCTTGATGATCGTATGGCCGTGACGGCGGATTCTTTCCGTCTTGGTGAAGCAATCATCGGAGACGCGGCGCATCATGTGATGGCGGTAGTAGGGCCGGTGGCGATAATAAGGGCGCTCCGAATCGCGATAATAAGGACGCTCCAAATCTCCATAATAAGGACGCGGGTTATCGGTGGTGATAGTCACGCTTGCCGCCTGGGACGGCATGGCGGAAAGGACGGACGCTGCAGCGAGCGTGCAAGCAAGAATGAACTGTTTCATGACGAGCCTCTCTTTCTGAGTTGGTCATAGTCTCAACTCGCCGGAAGCGCCGCCGGTTCAATCACATAGCGTTACCGATTGTGTCGAAGGCAGAAACCTTTGCGGCCGCGGATCGTTAGCGCAGGAAACAGCCCACGGTCGTGGGACAGATTGCAAGGATCATCGCCCTTGTCGCCGGACTTGCCGGCGGCACGGTCTTTTCGCAAGCGCCTGAATTTGCGCAGCAATATCGCCAGCGGATCGGCGGCGCGATCGATGAGCTGCGTGTCATCGTCGAGGACTTCAACCGCCAAGCCGCCCAGCATCAGCTCGACCGCGAGCAGGCGCTGAACGCCTATGCCCAATCTTCCGATGATTTCCTGCGCGACCGCGGCGTCTCGATGCAGAGCACGATTACTCGTTATGAAAGGCTGCAGTCGCAGCAATTGAAACTCGGCGCCGCGGCCCCCGTCGCCAAGCCCTTCGTGCTGCTAAGGAATGCGGATGATGTGGTTTTCGCCAATACCTGGCGCGATTTTGTGCCTGGGGTGCCTATGAGCTTTGCCGGCCTCGTCTGGGGCGCAATCGGTTTTGTCGGCGGATCGGTTGTGGCGGCGTTGCTGGGACTAGGGGCACGGCGGATCATAAGAAGACGAGGAGCCTATCGTCAGGTGCCATAGGTTAGCACGGGAGCTTTCATAAGGGGCAGCGATTGAAGCTGAAATCCGCATCGGGAATTTCTGTTACTGCAGTCTCGGCTTCACATTCTCAGGGCTCAGGCAAGCACCCGAAGCGCAGCAAGGTCGGCGGGCTGATCCAGCGAAGGGAATATGCCGGCAGAGCCGCGATCAGCGCGCGGCTCTCGTCGCGGAGCTGTAGGAAATCCATTTTCCAGGATGGGCTTCCAATAGGTTGGGGAATTTTGCGCGACTTCAAGATGGTGTTCTACGAGGGAGGTGGTGCCCGGCCGGCTTCGCCGGTGATGCATATCTCTTAAGAAATTAGAATTAGATTCAAATGCCAATGTTGGGAGAATCGTCCTATGGCTGAGACATCGATCGAGTGGACAGACGCAACCTGGAATCCTGTTGCCGGGTGCAGCATTATGAGCGCTGGCTGCACCAACTGCTACGCCATGCGCATGGCAGCTCGCCTCGATGCCATGGGGATGGAGAAGTACCGAGACTTAACGAGGAAAACCGGCGGACGCGCCAAATGGACCGGAAAGCTCTACCTCGATGAGGCAGCATTTGACATACCGAAAAGCTGGAAGCGGCCCCGCAATGTCTTCGTAAATTCTATGTCCGATTTGTTCCATCCCGACGTGCCAATAAATTTTATCCGGCGGGTTTGGGAAGCTATGAGCGCCACGCGCCGGCATACCTATCAGATACTTACCAAACGCCCTGACCGAATGGCTGAAGTGGTTGGCGGCGCCGGCTTCGATGTTCTTCCGAATGTCTGGCTTGGAACCAGCGTCGAAGATTCGCGGGTGCTTCATCGGCTGGACGATTTGCGCCAGGTGCCAGCTGCGGTCCGTTTCGTATCGTTCGAGCCGCTCATTGGCTCCGTCGCTGGTGGTCGCCTTGACGGCATACAGTGGGCGATCGTCGGTGGCGAATCCGGGCCTAATGCGCGCTATCTGGATCCAGCTTGGATTGATGAGATTTTTGATATGTGCGGCGATGCAAATTCCGCCTTCTTCTTCAAGCAATGGGGCGGCAAGAATAAGAAAGCTGCCGGCCGCTCCTACCGCGGCCGAACATGGGACGAGATGCCGTCGGCTTCAGCTTAGAACAGCGAACCTTGTCCATCATTCGACGCCTCGTTCCAGAACTTGTGCGCAAGGTCGTGTTTGGCGGCAAGCAGGAGCCAGTAGAGGTGCTGGCCCTTGCTGCCCGTGATGAGCTTCATATTCGCTGACGGAGCAATGCCCGCGCCCGCGACGAGATTGCGCCAATGATCGAACACGCCACGCCTAATTCCCGCTTGCGGTTGCGAAAGATCGACAACACTCCTCCAGCCGGGGGCGAAAATCTCGAAAGCATCCTGCTGCGCCTTCACATTGAAGCCGAGATTACGTTGGAGGTCCATCTTACTGACATGAACGATCGTATCGATGCGCTGAAAGCCTGCGAAGGCCTTCATCACTTCAAAGTCAAAGGCACCCAGATTAAAGGGATCGATGAAAGCAAAGTGCAGTCCATAAGGATTCAAACCCTTTGCAATGACTTTTGCGGTATCGGCGGCTTTTCCCAGATGAGCTTTTACAGGCGCGCCAGCCTTCCGAAGGCGATGCTCGGCCAACTGCAGTCGGACAGGATCGGAATCAGCGATGATGACTTCCGAGAAGGGGGAACCGCCCCGGCGGCTCATTTCCCAGGCGGCAACACAGCTGCCATCGATGAACTCGCCGTTGCGGATCTTGGCTCGGCCGGGCCCCGAAAATAGGTCAATGTAAGTAGCGCCGGCAGTGCGCGGCCCGATAAAACGCTGCCTGACACCGCGGGAGATATCGATATATCTCCGCAGGTACTCATGCTTTGCGGTTGCCCAGGAGCCGACCTCCTCAACAAGGTTGCCGTCGTCACCAGGAATCAACTCTCCCATTCCGATCTCCGCTCGATTCGCACCTAGCTAACAGGCTGAGATTGCGGCCGCGGATCGTCAACGCCCAGTCGTGGTTGTACACAGCAGACTGGCACGTTAGCGATCGCAGGATCGAGAAGTCAGTCCTTAGAGAAGAACTTATCCTTATCGTGCTGGCAGCTCGCGCAAAGACCGCCGCCGTGAAGGGCGTAATATGCCTGGTCCCATGAAATATGGTCGCCGCATTGCGAACACTTCGGGGACAGGTAAGGTTTTTTCACATGCTCGTCGAAAGTCCATATCTGTCCTCCGACAAGGCTCTCTTCACCGTCTGTGATCACCTTCTTTGTGACGCCGGCAGCCGCGCCTGTAATATCCTCGCCCTCGATAAGCTGCTGAAGAAAAGCTTTGTAATCGCGCTCCTCGTCTTCGCGTTCTTTTTGCTCCGCTATGCCAGACATATCGATGGTTCCTCCTAACAGCTATAAACTACGCTTAGGGTTAAGCGGACGCACGCGCGATCGCAGCGCCGTCGAGATCAATTCCCACCTTCTGAAGTCGAGCCGCCAGTTTTGGCACCGCTTCCTTCACGTGGTCGTTAAATGGAATGTAAATGATTCCGGCCGTGTCGGATGGATGTTCGACGAATCCTTTTTGTAGGATCGCAACGCGCTCGCGGGTGAGTGACGCGAGGAGCATTCCCATCTCCAAAATCACGTTTTGTCGCGATCGAGGTTTAGCTTCAGCCTCCCCATCTTTTTTCGCGTAACCCATGTCGTCTGGGGTCAAGAGAACGATCCCGAAATAGCTCTCGGCATTCTTGCCGATCATCTTTTCAAGACTTTCGATGATGGTCAGCCCTCCTCCGTCCGTGTTTTGCAAGACGAACGGTTCAAGGCCAAGTTTATGGAGAACCAATTCAAGCTGCTCCCGCGAAACCGAATCGTGTCCATGTACAACAAAGATCGTTTTTGCTCCTGCTGCCGGTTGCGGCGCGGGAGCCCCGCCATTAAGTGCGGATTCGACAGCGGACTGAAGCTGTTCTTTTGCCGGTGACGGGCCATCGTACCAGAGCGTGCCCTTACTCGACGACCAATTAAGGCCGGCGCGGTTTTTCCCAACCATACGCCAGCAGCTGTTCGGCTTGGGCTGCCATTCTCCCTCTAGCCCTATCGTACCTGCAAGTTGCTTTAATTCATCGATCGTTCCGTGAAATCCCATCTGCATCCTCGTTTCATGTCGCATCCCATGTTGCACGGATTCGCCGCCACTGCAGGGAAACAGCGGGAAATGCTTGGAAGCCGGCGCACCACAAACACAACATGAAAGCTCAGGCTTGATGCCTTAAAGTAATTGAAATGAATGGTGATCCCGGCGCGATTCGAACGCGCGACCCCCAGATTAGGAATCTGATGCTCTATCCTGCTGAGCTACGGGACCACTTGGATGCCATGCATACAAAAGGCTTGGCGCGAAGCCAAGCCTTAATTCTTATCAGAGACCCAAGCGTTGTTCGGCAAGGCGCACCCAGTAGGAGATGCCGTGGGCGATGGCTTCGTCGTTGAAGTCGTAGGCCGGGTTGTGGAGGCCAGCGCTGTCGCCGTTGCCGATGAAGATGAAGGCGCCGGGACGGGCGTTCAGCATATAGGAGAAGTCCTCGCCGCCCATCATCGGATCGATTTCGGCATTGACGTTTGCTTCGCCGGCAATGGCGCTCGCAGTGGCGACCGCGTGCTCGGTCTCATCGGGATGGTTGACGGTGACGGGGTAGTTGCGGTTGAAGCTGATTTCGGCCTCGGCCCCATGAGCCGCGACCAGGCCCTCGATGATCTGCCGAAAGCGCGTCTCGGCAAGTGTGCGCATCTCAGGGTCGAGGGTGCGAACGGTGCCGGCGAAGGTCGCATCATTGGGGATGACGTTATGGGCGAAACCGGCATTGAACTTGGTCACCGAAACGACGACCGAGCGGATCGGGTCGGCGGTGCGCGAGGCGATCATCTGCAGATTGCCGACGATCTGGGCGGCGATGGCGATCGGGTCGATCGTCCGGTGCGGCTGGGCGGCGTGGCCGCCGCGGCCCTTGATGGTGACGGTGAATTCGTCGGTTGCCGCCATGATGGCGCCCTTGCGGATCGCAAACTGTCCCACAGGCAGGCCCGGCAGGTTGTGCATGCCGTAGACTTCTTCGATCCCGAAGCGCTCCATCATGCCATCCTTGACCATCAGATTGCCGCCGCCGCCGCCTTCTTCGGCGGGCTGGAAGATGACGGCGACATTACCATTGAAATTGCGGGTTTCGGCGAGATATTTCGCAGCGCCGAGCAGCATGGCGGTATGGCCGTCATGTCCGCAGGCATGCATCTTGCCCGGCGTCTTCGAAGCCCAGGGCTTACCGGTGATTTCAGTCAGCGGCAGGGCATCCATGTCGGCGCGCAGGCCGATCGTGCGGCGGCCTTCGCCCTTGCCCTTGATTAGGCCGACGACGCCGGTGCGGCCGATGCCGGTGACGATCTCGTCAACCCCGAATTGCTTGAGTTTCTCAGTGACGAAAGCGGCCGTGTTTTCCACCGCGAAAAGAAGCTCGGGCCGGGCATGGATATGGCGGCGCCATTCGGCGACTTCGTCCTGCAATTCGGCGGCTCTGTTCAAAATCGGCATCTTGGCGTTCCTGTTATCAAATTCCGACAATCGTTCGTCGCTTCAAATGGGCGTGAGGCCCGTGCAATTACTTCGTCAATGACCTTTGCCATGTCATAGCCATATAGGCTAGATAGATGAAGGTTGCGAGATTTTCCGGACATCTGAAGGACGAACCGTGTCGACGAGCCACTTCCGTTTGTTTGCCGCCATGCGGCCGTTTCGTTTCATGGTTGCGGCAACTGCCGCTTTTGTCGCTTCCGTTTCGTTCGTCCAGGCCAATCCGCATATTCTCGTCGACGTGCAGACAGGCCGCGTTCTCGAACACGAAGAAGCCTTCCGAAAGTGGTATCCGGCCTCACTCACCAAGCTGATGACCGTCTATACCGTCTTCGATGCGATCCGCGCCGGCCAGATCAGCCTCGATACGCCCATCGTCATGAGCAAGCGCGCCGCCGCGCAGCCGGCCGCCAAGATGTATTTCAAGCCGGGCCAGAAGCTGACGCTCGACAGTGCCTTGAAGATCCTGATGGTGAAATCGGCCAACGATATTGCGGTCGCGGTCGCAGAAGCCGTCGGCGGTACGCAGGAAGGTTTCGTGACCCGGATGAACGGCGAGGCGCTGAAGCTCGGCATGACGGATTCGCATTTCGTCAATCCGAACGGCCTGCCGGGCAAGGGGCAATATACGACGGCGCGCGACCTGGCGGTGCTGACGGTGGCGCTGCGTCGCGAGTTTCCGCAATATGCCAGCTATTTCGCGCTCGAGGGCTTCACCACCGGCCAGCAGAACGTGCCGAACCTCAATATGCTGATCGGCCGCTTCGCCGGCGCCGACGGCATGAAGACTGGCTTCATCTGCGCCTCGGGCTTCAACCAGATCGGTTCGGCGACGCGCAACGGCCGTACGCTTGTTTCCGTCGTGCTCGGCACGGACAGTCTCGCGGCGCGTGCCGATGCGACGGCGAATCTGTTGCAGAAGGGCTTTACGACGCAGTTTCCCGGCAATGAGACGCTGGGTTCGCTAAAGCCCTACGGCCCCGGACAAGACCAGGTGACCGACATTACAGCCGATATATGCAGCGCCAAGGGCGCCAAGATACGCAGCGAAACGCGAGACGAGGTCGGCCGCATGAAGGTGCACTCGCCCTACATTCTGGAAATGGACCACGACCCGCAATTCGTCTTCGCCGGCCTCATTCCGGGGCAGGACCCGCAGCCGTCTCAGCAGCCGGAAAAGGTGGCGACCGGCGATACGGCTGGCGGCATCGCCAACGTGCCGGTGCCGCTGCCGCGCCCGACCGCGTTTTAAGACAAGATGGGCTTCTAAGGTAAGGCAGATATGAGCGCGTTTAACGACAGGATTCCGGTCACCATCCTGACCGGCTTTCTCGGCGCCGGCAAATCGACGCTGCTGAACCGCATCCTCAAAGATCCTGACATGAAGGATGCGGCTGTCATCATCAATGAATTCGGCGATGTCGGCATCGACCATCTGCTGGTCGAAAGTTCCGGCGATTCGATCATCGAATTGTCCGACGGCTGCCTCTGCTGCACGGTGCGCGGCGAGCTTGTGGATACGCTGGCGAACCTGATGGACGCCATCCAGACGGGCCGCGTCAAGCCGGTGAAGCGCGTCGTCATCGAAACGACCGGTCTTGCCGATCCCGCGCCCGTCATGCAGGCAATCATGGGCAATCCGGTCATCGCCACAAATTTCGAACTCGACGGCGTCGTGACGGTCGTCGATGCGGTCAATGGGCTGCAGACGCTCGACAATCACGAAGAAGCGCGCAGGCAGGCTGCGGTTGCAGACCGGCTGATTGTCTCAAAGAGGTCGATGGCCGGCGCAACGGCGGAGCTGGAACAGCGCCTGCGGACGCTCAATCCGCGCGCGGCGATGATGGATGCCGACGGCGCCGAGGCCGGCGGCGCCGCGCTCCTGGTGAACGGTCTCTACGACCCGGCAACGAAGATCGCCGATGTCGGGCGCTGGCTGCAGGACGAGGATGCGCATGAGGCGCATCATCATGATCATGACCACGATCACGATGGCCATCACCATCATCGTGATGACCACGGCCACCACCATCATGATCATGCTCAGCAGGATCCGCACGACGTCAATCGTCACGATGCTTCGATCCGGTCTTTCTCCATCGTCGAAGAAAAGCCGATCGATCCGATGGCGCTCGAAATGTTCGTCGATCTCCTGCGCTCGGCCCATGGCGAAAAGCTGTTGCGGATGAAGGCGATCGTATCCGTCTCCGACCGACCGGAACGGCCGCTGGTGCTGCACGGCGTCCAGAGCATCTTTCACCCGCCGGTGCGGCTGCCGGCGTGGCCTGATCCGCAAGACCGGCGCACGCGCATGGTGCTGATCACCAAGGATCTGCCCGAAGCTTTCGTGAAGGATCTTTTCGACGCCTTCCTCGGCAAGCCGCGGATCGACACACCGGATCGTCAGGCGCTGTCCGACAATCCACTCGCCATTCCGGGTTTGCGCATCTAAAGGCGCGCCGCGTCGTTCTTATCGAGTCCGATTTTTCAGGCTGCTACGTCAAGTGACATGTTTTACCGCTTGCGGATCAGGAAGCGGTGGCCGTCTTCGGTCTTTTCCGTCGCGACCAGTTCATGACCGTCCTCATTGCAGAAATGCGGCATATCGATCACTGCCATCGGATCGCTGGTATCGACGAGGACGAGCGTGCCGCTTGTCATGGCGGCAAGCTTCCGGCGCGTCTTCATCACGGGGAGTGGGCATTTCAGGCCGCGAAGATCGTAGCGAACGGGGTTCAAGCCGTTCAGTTCCGCGCCCAGAATTTCCAGAACGGCTTCTTTGCCGCGGCTTCTGCCGTCTCCTGCGGTTCGGGCGCTGGCGCGGCATAAGCGAGCGGATTCTGCATCGGCACCGGCACGACCGCAGGCGTTGCGGCGGCGACGGTCGTTGCCTGCGGCTGGGCCGGCGTTGCGGGTGTGGCGCCGGCCGCGGAGTTGGCGGTGAGGCTCTGCGTCGTGCGCTTGGCCATCAGGTCCTCGAGTTCGGCGACCCTGACCATGCGGCCGGCTTCCAGCGAGGTGCCTGTCGGCGCGAAAGCGAGTTCGCGGCCCTTGCGCAGCTTGGCGACCACGGCCTTGCGCTCGGCTTCCGACGGATCGTACCAGGCCATGCCGTCATATTTGCTCATCGCCTTGGCATAGTCGGCGTCATAGGTCTTGCCGTAGGAGGCAAGGGCTGCCGTCAGCGCCGGCGGCGTCGACATGGCAGGGCATTTGCCGGCGGCGTTGAAGGCGCCGCCATCGGTTGCCTGCTGGTTGAAGACGTATTTCTTCTCGCAGACGTTCACCTCGGGCGGGCGCTTCGTCACTTCGAAATTGTCGTAGCCGACCTTCAGCATCTTCCAGAAGTCATAGTTCGGGTCGAGACGATGCTTGACCATGTTTTCCGCCGTCATGCGGAAAGGGAAGGCCTGCAGTTGCACGGTCGACTGGCCGCCCTTGAAGGCGTCACGGGCAAAGGCATAGATCTCCAGCACCTGCTGGTCGGTCATCGAATAGCAGCCGGATGACGAGCAGGCGCCGTGGATCATCAGATCGGAACCGGTGCGGCCGTTCACTGCGTCGTAGCGGTTCGGGAAGCCGGTGTTGATCGCCAGATAATATTTGGAATTCGGGTTCAGGTTGGCGCGGGTCAGCTCGTAGAAGCCTTCCGGCGCCTGCCGGTCGCCGGTCTTGACCTTCGGACCGAGGCGGCCGGACCAGGCGCAGATCTTGTAATCGGCGATCTTGTCAAAACGGTTGTCGGTCTTCGCTTTCCAGATCTCCATTGCACCTTCTTCCTTGAAGATGCGGATCATGATGGGCGAATTGCGGTCCATGCCCTTAGCGGCCATGGCGTTGAGGATATGGGGAGGGAGCGGCTGTTCGACCTTGTTCTTGACCTTGGAAAGATCGACCTGCGCCACTTCCAGCGTATCGTTGCAGCCGGCGAGAGCCAGCGCCATGACGGAAACATAGGCAAAATGACGTATGCGCATCCAAACTAGCCCATAAAGATAGTGCGACCCGGTCCGCCTATGGAGTTCGGGCATTGGAAGGAATCATAGGCGGCTTATACTTTATAAACCCTTACCAGCCTATGACGTGCCTCGAACATCCCCGCAAGCGCGAATGTTACAGATAATATCAATGTGGCCAAGATTTGGCCCCAATCGCGGAAAAGCGCAACTTGTCTTAGAGGTTGCGGCCCATATTGAGGAATTTCTGACGCCGCTCATTGCGCAGCTGTTCCCCGGAACGCGAGGCCATTTCGCCGAGCGCATTGGCGATCACGTCGCCGGTTGCGGCAATCACGCTATCGGGATCGCGATGGGCGCCGCCGAGCGGCTCGGAAATGATGCCGTCGATGACGCCGAGGGATTTCAGGTCTTCGGCGGTGATCTTCATGTTGGTCGCCGCTTCCCGGGCGCGGGTCGAATCGCGCCAGAGGATGGAGGCTGCCCCTTCCGGGGAAATGACGCTGTAGATCGAATGCTCGAGCATATAGACCCTGTTGCCGGTTGCAATCGCGATCGCGCCGCCCGAGCCGCCCTCGCCGATGACGACGGAAACGAGGGGAACCTTGACGCCGAGACACATTTCCGTCGAGCGGGCAATCGCCTCGGCCTGGCCGCGCTCCTCGGCGCCGACGCCGGGATAGGCGCCTGCCGTATCCACCAGCGAAATGACAGGCAGGCCGAAACGGTCAGCCATTTCAAGGATGCGGATCGCCTTGCGGTAGCCTTCCGGCCGGGGGCTGCCGAAATTGTGCTTCAGGCGAGTCTTGGTGTCGTTGCCCTTTTCCTGGCCGATGACGGCGACGGGCTGGCCGCGGAAGCGGGCAAGGCCCGCCTGGATCGCGGCATCCTCGGAAAACTTGCGATCGCCGGCAAGCGGGGTGAATTCCTGAAACAGCGTCTTGGCGTAATCGACGAAGTGCGGGCGCTGCGGGTGGCGGGCGACCTGCGTCTTCTGCCAGGCGTTGAGCTTGGAATAAATTTCGACGATCGCTTCGCGGACGCGAACCTCCAGCCTGCCGATCTCATCGGTGGTGTCGATGCTCTCGTCTTCCATTGCGAGCTTCTTCAGCTCGATGATCTTGCCTTCGAGGTCGGAGATCGGCTTTTCGAAGTCGAGATAATTGTGCATGAGGTGCGTTTCCGTTCCTTGTGCCCGGGGCGTTTTCCTGGCTCCGCCCCTTGTCGCCGGTCCTATTCGTGCTTTTTCGCCTGTTTGGCAAGGGGGTGATGCATCTGGACGAGCTGCTGCAGCCGCTCTTCGAGGACATGCGTATAGATCTGTGTGGTCGAAATGTCCGAATGGCCGAGGAGTTCCTGCACGACGCGCAGATCGGCGCCGTTGGCAAGCAGGTGGCTGGCAAAGGCGTGGCGCATGACGTGCGGCGAGATCAGCGACGGCGTCAGGCCGGCGCGGATCGCCAGGTTCTTGAGGTCGCGGGCGAAAACCTGGCGCGGCAGGTATCCCTCCTTGGAGGCGGCAGGAAAGAGCCAAGGGCTTTCCTGCGGCTCCTTCGCCGCGGCGGTCTCGGTCGCCAGCAGGCGCCCATACGATTTCAGGGCCGCGATCGCCGAGTGCGACAGCGGCACCAGCCGCTCCTTGTTGCCCTTGCCGCGGATCATCAGGAAACGGCCCTCCTGGTCAAGTACGCGGGCCGGTAGCGAGACGAGTTCACTGACGCGCATGCCGGTGGCATAGAGCAGTTCCAGCAGCGCCAGCATGCGCAGGCGCTGCAACTGGCCCGGGGCCGGGTCGTCGGCCTCGGCCTGCGCTTGCGACAGCAGCCTACCGACCTCTTCAACCCCCATTGTCTTCGGCAGCGGACGCCCCTTCTTCGGCGCATCGAGAACGCCTGTGGGGTCGTCGGTCCGCAGGCCCTCGGCATAGAGGAACTTGTAGAATTGCCGCATCGCGGCGAGCCGGCGTGCTTGCGAGGAGGGCTTGAAGCCCTGACGGGCGAGCGAGGCGAGATAGGCGGCCAGGTCGGCGGAACCGGCTTCGGTCAACCTTATGCTGCGGCCGTTCAGGAAAGCGCTGACATCGTCGAGGTCGCGCTGGTAGGATTGCAGGGTGTTGGCGGCAGCGCCACGTTCGGCGCTCATCATTTCCAGAAAGGATTCCACGTGGACGCGGCTTAGATCCATCATCTCACTCACTTACCGGTCGTGTTGATTGTGCCCGTCGCCGGCGGGTTGACCCGCTCGGAGGGAAGACGAATCGTCACGTCGCGCGGCTCGGGCTCGACGAAGGTCACGAGCGCCAACATCGCTCCGTAAACCGTCCCGGCGAGGATCGCGCAGAAGAACAGGAAACGGAACAGGGTCGGCATCCGGCAACTCCTTCATGCTGTGCTTCTGTTATAAGAAGCGTATTCGCAAGTGCAAGAAGCGCCATTCGAGCCATGATTCCCTTGTCCGCGACTTGACGCTCTACCTGCATTTGTCGATACGGTTTGCAAACAAAGTGTGAATGGACCGATGAGTGAACCACTGCTGACCGTTGCTGACAGCCTGAAAGACAGAGCTCGCGCTGCGCTCGGTTCACGCAATCTGATCCTCGTCGGCCTGATGGGCGCCGGGAAATCCTCTGTCGGGCGGATCGTCGCCAGCCAACTCGGCATTCCCTTCATCGACAGCGATCATGAGATCGAGCGGGTGTCGCGCATGACCATTGCCGAACTTTTCGCAGCCTATGGCGAGGAAGAGTTCCGGGCGCTGGAAACGCGAGTGATGAAGCGGCTCCTGAAGAGCGGACCGCGCGTCGTCTCCACCGGCGGCGGCGCCTTCATCAATGACCGCACCCGCAGGCATATAAAAAAGGGCGGGCTTTCGATCTGGCTGAAGGCTGATCTCGACGTGCTTTGGGAGCGGGTCAACAAGCGTGACACGCGGCCGCTGCTCAAGACCGAAAATCCCAAGCAGACCCTCGAAAATCTGATGAAGGCGCGTTACCCGATCTATGCGCAGGCAGACCTCACCATACTCTCGCGTGATGTGCGCAAGGAAATCATGGCGGACGAGGTGCTGAAGGCTGTGGTCGAACAGAAAGAAAGTGCAGCGTCATGAATGCGATAAGCTCCACCTCATCAGTCCAGACGGTGCATGTGCCGCTCGGCGAGCGCGCCTATGACATCCTGATCGGGCCAGGGCTGATTGCGCGGGCCGGCGCCGAGATCGCCTCGCGTCTCAAAGGCCGCAAGGCGGCCATCATCACCGACGAAAACGTCGCTCCGCTCTATCTCGAGGCCGTCGTCGCGAGCCTCAATGCGGCAGGTGTCGTCTCGGCCGAGGTCGTGCTGCCGCCCGGCGAAAAGACGAAGAGCTTCGAACATCTCATTGATGTCTGCGACAAGGTGCTTGAAGCCAGGGTCGAGCGCAACGACTGCGTGATCGCGCTCGGCGGCGGCGTCATCGGTGACCTCTCGGGTTTTGCCGCCGGCATCGTCCGCCGCGGCGTGCGCTTCGTGCAGGTGCCGACTTCGCTGCTGGCGCAGGTCGATTCCTCCGTCGGCGGCAAGACCGGCATCAATTCCCGCCACGGCAAGAACCTGATCGGCGTCTTCCATCAGCCGGACCTGGTCCTGGCCGATACGGATGTGCTGAATACGCTGAGCGGGCGGGAATTCCGCGCAGGCTACGCCGAGGTCGCAAAGTATGGGCTGATTGACAAGCCGGATTTCTTTGTCTGGCTGGAAGCGAACTGGAAGTCGGTGTTTACGGGCGGCTCGGCCCGCATCGAGGCCATCGCTGCCAGCTGCCAGGCGAAAGCCGATGTCGTCGTTGCCGACGAGCGGGAAACCGGCCAGCGGGCGCTGCTCAATCTCGGCCATACGTTCGGGCATGCGCTGGAAGCGGCGACCGCTTATGACAGCCGCCGGCTGGTGCATGGTGAGGGCGTGTCGATCGGCATGGTGCTGGCGCATGAATTTTCCGCACGAATGAACCTTGCGAGCCCAGACGATGCGCAGCGCGTCGAGCGGCATCTGAAGGAAGTCGGCCTGCCGACCCGCATGGCGGATATCATGGGCGAGCTGCCGCCGGCTGAATCGCTGATGGATGCGATCGCGCAGGACAAAAAGGTCAAGAGCGGCAAGCTCACCTTCATCCTGACGCGCGGCATCGGTCAGTCCTTCGTCGCCGACGATGTTCCGGCATCCGAAGTGCTCAGTTTTCTCCGGGAAAAACATCCTTGACGACAATCGAAGGCGCTTTGGCGTTTCTTGCGACATACTGGCCGGAGATCCTTTCGATCACGGCGCTCGTGCTGACGTCCGCCTTCTTCTCCGGCACCGAGACGGCGCTCACCGCCGTTTCGCGCAGCCGCATTCATACGCTTGAGGTCAACGGCGATGAACGCGCCGGCCTCGTCAGGCAGTTGATCGAACGGCGCGACCGGCTGATCGGTACGCTGCTGATCGGCAACAATCTTGCCAACATCCTCTCTTCCTCGATCGCCACCAGCCTTTTTCTCGGGCTGTTCGGCAGTTCGGGTGTGGCGCTGGCGACGCTCGCCATGACCATCATCCTCGTCATCTTCGCGGAGGTGCTGCCGAAGAGCTGGGCGATCTCGGCGCCGGAACGCTTCGCGCTGGCGGTCGCATTTCCCACCAGACTGTTCGTCGCTATCGTCGGCCCGGTGTCCTCCTTCGTCAATGCGGTTGTGCGACAGATCCTGGCGCTGTTCGGCATCAATCTTTCGCGGGAAGTTTCGATGCTGACGGCGCATGAGGAGCTGCGCGGCGCCGTCGATCTGCTGCACCGCGAGGGATCGGTGGTGAAGGCCGACCGCGATCGCCTCGGCGGCGTGCTCGACCTCAGCCAGCTGGAGCTATCAGACATCATGGTCCACCGCACCAAGATGCGGGCGATCAATGCCGACGATCCGCCGGAAGCGGTGGTGCGCGCTATTCTTGAAAGTCCCTATACGCGCATGCCGTTGTGGCGCGGCACGATCGACAACATCATCGGCGTCGTCCACGCCAAGGATCTTCTGCGGGCCCTGGCCGAGCCGAACATGGAGCCGCAGAATCTCGATATCGTGAAGATGGCGCAGAAGCCGTGGTTCGTGCCAGACAGCACCAATCTTGAGGACCAGCTCAACGCTTTTCTGCGCCGCAAGCAGCATTTCGCCGTCGTCGTCGACGAATATGGTGAGGTGCAGGGCATCGTCACGCTGGAGGATATTCTCGAGGAAATCGTGGGCGACATTTCCGACGAGCACGATATCGAGATGCAGGGCGTGCGTCAGGAAGCGGACGGCTCTGTCGTCGTCGATGGCAGTGTGCCGATCCGCGATCTCAACCGCGCGCTCGACTGGAACCTGCCCGACGAGGAGGCGACGACCATCGCCGGCCTTGTCATCCATGAATCGATGACCATCCCGGAAGAGCGTCAGGCCTTTACCTTCTACGGCAAACGTTTCGTCGTGATGAAGCGGGAGAAGAACCGCATCACCAAGCTGCGCATCCGCCCCGCGCAGGAAGACGACACAAAACCGGTGTGATCCGGTTGGATTGCCTGCGCCCTATACCCATATAGGCTGCTGTGCCGCTACCAGCGGGTGGGTTCACCAGGTGCCGCCGGTTCGACGGTCAGCGCGTGCAGGCCGGCATCGAGCTCCGGTTTCAACAGATCGGTGATCGCCCGGTGACGCGCCAGGCGGGAGAGGCCGGTAAATTTTGCCGAAACGATCCTCACCCGCATGTGGGTTTCGCCGGTGCCCGTGATGTCAGGCTGGTGGCCGGCATGCAGATGGCTTTCGTCGATGACGCTCAAGCGTTCGGGCGCGAAGGCTTCGATAAGTTTTTCTTCGATGCGGGTCCGCAGGGTCATCATCCGGTCTTGCTGCTTCGCGAAAAGGGTTCCCACCAAGCCAGCAACATTCCCATTTGTCAATTCTTGTTGTCGTCTCGCGACAGCCCCATAATTAGCGCCGCCATGAGACTTGATTCAAAATACTTCGATCGCATCCGCACACGCCGCAAACGCGAGCAGGAGACGGAGCAGGCGCCGCCTACCTGTCAATGGGACGGCTGCGATAAGAAAGGTGCGCATCGCGCTCCGGTGGGGCGCAATGCGGAAGGCCAGTTCTTTTTGTTCTGCTTCGAGCACGTCAAGGAATACAATAAGGGCTATAATTATTTCTCCGGCCTTTCGGACGGCGAGATCGCGCGCTACCAGAAAGAGGCGATCACCGGCCATCGACCGACATGGACCGTCGGCGTCAATAAGTCGGCCAAGGACAGCCCGCTGCATTCCGAGGTGCGCTCCGGCGCCTACTCGCGCGTTCGCGATCCCTTCGGCTTCGTCAAGGAAGGCGGCAAGGGCAGCGGGCCGCGCTTTCCCCAGGCGCGCAAGCTGAAATCGCTCGAAAGCAAAGCCTTCGACACGATGGGTCTCCACGCCAACGCGACCTCGGCGGAGATCAAGAGCCGCTACAAGGAGCTGGTCAAGAAGCACCATCCGGATGCCAATGGCGGCGACCGCGGCTCGGAAGAGCGTTTCCGCGCCGTCATCCAGGCGTATCAATTGTTGAAGCAGAACGGTTTTTGTTAATTCCCGTCCTTGCTCTTGGGCTTCAATCGGGTATGGTCCAAATCGGCTGAGGCCGCAGGCAAACGCGGCTCCTATCTGCGTGTTTTCCCGACATCGCCTCGGCCGACCTTCCGGACGCGGCGTTTCTTGTCCGGGACTCTTTCAAGAATGCTCGCACGCGGTCATCATCCCGCCGAGGTTTCGTCTCAGTCCCGGAGAAGTATCGCCGACGTTCCGACCTGGACGGGCGCGGAATAAAATCGCGGCGTCACGGTTGCGACATGGCCTAAGACAGTTTGGCCGGGTGGCTTCACCCGCCTTGGAGACATGATGAGCAAGATCGACCTCGATATTTCAGAACTGCCCGATACTACCGTTTCGGTCCGCGAGACCTTCGGCATCGATTCCGACATCCGCGTTCCTGCCTACAGCAAGGGTGACGCCTATGTGCCGGATCTCGATCCCGACTACCTGTTCGACCGCGAGACGACGCTCGCCATTCTCGCAGGCTTCGCGCATAACCGCCGCGTGATGATCTCCGGCTATCACGGCACGGGCAAATCCTCGCATATCGAGCAGGTGGCGGCGCGCATCAACTGGCCCTGCGTGCGCATCAACCTCGACAGCCATGTCAGTCGTATCGATCTCGTCGGCAAAGACGCGATCGTCGTCAAGGACGGGCTGCAGGTCACCGAGTTCAAGGACGGCATCCTGCCTTGGGCCTATCAGCACAATGTCGCGCTCGTCTTCGACGAATATGATGCCGGCCGTCCCGACGTGATGTTCGTCATTCAGCGCGTCCTGGAATCGTCAGGCCGCCTGACACTGCTCGACCAGAGCCGCGTCATCCGGCCGCATCCGGCTTTCCGCCTGTTTGCGACCGCCAATACGATCGGCCTCGGCGACACCACCGGCCTTTATCACGGCACGCAGCAGATCAACCAAGCGCAGATGGACCGCTGGTCGATCGTCACGACGCTGAACTACCTGCCGCATGATCACGAAGTGAATATCGTCGCCGCCAAGGTGAAGAGCTTCGGCAAGGACAGGGAAGGGCGTGAGATCGTCTCGAAGATGGTCCGCGTTGCCGATCTGACGCGCGCCGCCTTCATGAACGGCGATCTTTCGACCGTCATGAGCCCGCGCACGGTCATCACCTGGGCCGAGAATGCCGAAATCTTCGGCGATCTCGCCTTTGCCTTCCGCGTCACCTTCCTCAACAAGTGCGACGAGCTGGAGCGCCCGCTGGTCGCCGAGCACTATCAGCGCGCCTTCGGCGTGGAGTTGAAGGAAAGTGCTGCCAACATCGTCCTCGGAACCTGAGGCCCGACCGATCATGGCAGCTCGCGGTGACAATTCGAAAGCAAAGCCCGGTGCGCCCGTCGACGTCGAGCCGTTGCGCCGGGCGATATCCGGCTGCGTCCGCTCGATCGCCGGCGTCGGCGATATCGAGGTGACCTTCGCCAACGAACGGCCTGGTATGACCGGCGAGCGCATCCGGCTGCCGGAGCTTTCCAAGCGGCCGACGGCGCATGAGCTGGCGGTCACCCGCGGGCTAGGCGATTCCATGGCATTGCGCCTCGCCTGCCATGACGAGAGGATGCATACGACGATGGCGCCGCAGGGCTCCGATGCCCGAGCGATCTTCGATGCGGTCGAGCAGGCGCGTGTCGAATCGATCGGGACGCTGCGCATGGAGGGCGTGGCGGCGAACCTGCGTTCCATGACGGAAGAGAAATATGCCAAGGCGAATTTCACCGGCATCGAGCGCCAGGAAGACGCGCCGATCGGCGAAGCCGTCGCCATGATGGTGCGCGAGAAGCTGACCGGCCAGCGTCCGCCTGCCTCCGCCGGCAAGGTGCTCGATCTCTGGCGCGGTTTCATCGAAGACAAGGCGGGGGCTGAACTCGGTAACCTGTCGGGTGCGATAAACGACCAGCAGGCCTTCGCCAAGGTCGTCCGCAACATGCTGTCGGCGATGGAAATGGCCGAGGAGTATGGCGACGACGACAGCGAAGCTGACAATGACGATCAGTCGGAGCAGGAAGACCAGCCGAGCGGCGAGGAGCAGGACCAGGACGAGGTCGACGAGGATGCCGGCACCGATGCCGCCCCGGTCGAGGACAGCGAGGTTTCCGACGAGCAGATGGAGGACGGCGAGACTGAAGGCGCCGAAATCTCCGACGACGACATGATGGAAGAGGGCGAGGACGATTCGGAAACGCCTGGCGAGACCCGCCGCCCGAATACGCCGTTTGCCGATTTCAACGAAAAGGTCGATTATCACGTCTATACCGAAGAGTTCGACGAGATCATCACCGCTGAGGAACTCTGCGACGCCGCCGAGCTGGAGCGCCTGCGCGCCTTTCTCGACAAGCAACTGGCGCATCTGCAGGGCGCGGTCGGGCGCCTTGCCAACCGGCTGCAGCGCCGCCTGATGGCACAGCAGAACCGCTCCTGGGATTTCGATCTGGAGGAGGGCTATCTTGATACGGCCCGGCTACAGCGCATCATCATCGACCCGATGCAGCCGCTCTCCTTCAAGATGGAGCGGGACACGCAGTTCCGCGATACGGTCGTCACCCTGCTCATCGACAATTCCGGCTCCATGCGCGGCAGGCCGATCACGGTAGCCGCCACCTGCGCCGACATTCTCGCCCGCACGCTGGAGCGCTGCGGCGTCAAGGTCGAGATTCTCGGTTTCACCACGAAAGCCTGGAAGGGCGGGCAGGCGCGTGAAACCTGGCTTGCCGGCGGCAAGCCGCAGACGCCGGGTCGTCTCAACGACCTTCGCCACATTGTCTACAAATCGGCTGACGCGCCGTGGCGGCGGGCACGCGCCAATCTCGGGCTGATGATGCGCGAAGGCCTGCTCAAGGAAAACATCGACGGCGAGGCGCTGATCTGGGCGCATAACCGCCTGCTCGCCCGCCGTGAACAGCGCCGCATTCTGATGATGATCTCGGACGGCGCGCCGGTCGACGATTCGACGCTGTCCGTCAATCCGGGTAATTATCTCGAGCGGCATC
The DNA here is from genome assembly GCF_030182485.1 of Rhizobium atlanticum. Classification (NCBI taxonomy): domain Bacteria; kingdom Pseudomonadati; phylum Pseudomonadota; class Alphaproteobacteria; order Hyphomicrobiales; family Rhizobiaceae; genus Rhizobium; species Rhizobium atlanticum. The sequence goes on along the minus strand of NZ_JAQJCJ010000018.1, from coordinate 25,592 downwards.
TGCGCGCCGTCATCGAGCAGATCGAGACGCGCTCGCCCGTCGAACTGCTGGCAATCGGCATCGGTCACGATGTAACGCGCTACTATCGCCGCGCCGTGACGATCGTCGATGCGGACGAGCTTGCAGGCGCGATGACCGAACAGCTCGCCTCGCTCTTCGAAGATCAATCCGCCCAGCCTCGCGGCGGCCGGTTACGCCGCGCCGGCTGACGCGGGAAGGAAACATATGGAATGATGGTCAAGCGCCTGTGCCGCGCGGCATCGATCCCGCTCTGCCTGGCAGGGGGAGCTTCCGCGGCTATGGCCGGCGACGAGATACCCATAATTAGCCGGCAAATTAGCGATTTCAGGATCGGATCGTCGGAGACGACGTTCGGCTCGCTGGAATTTCTCGGCGGGCTGGAGATGGTTTCCAGCCGAGCGTTGTTCGGCTCGCTTTCCTCCATCCGTTTCCGGCAGGACCAGAAACACTTCATCGTCGTGCTCGATACCGGCCAGTGGCTGACCGGCAGCATCGAGCGCGATGCCAGGGGCAGGCTTTCGGGCCTCTCGGCTGTCGAGATCACCCCGATCAAGGACCGCGCCGGCCGTAGCCGAGAGGGCAAAGCCCAAATGGATGCAGAGGGCGTGGCGCTCGATGGCGATCGAATATTGGTCTCTTTCGAGCAAAATCATCGCGTCGACGTTTATCCCGATCCCGGCTTCGCCGAAGCGCGCGCGACCGCGACCCTGCCGATCCTCATCCCGCGCAAGATGCTGAGCGACAATCGCGGTATCGAAACCATTGCCGTGGCACCCGCCTCCAGTCCGTTGAAGAGCGGCGTGGTCATCGTCTCCGAGCGCGGTCTCGACAGCGAGGGCAATCGGATGGCGGCTATTCTCAGCGGCCCGCTGAAAGGGCTGTTCTCGATCAAACGCGATGGCAGCTTCGACGTCACCGACGGTGCTTTCCTGCCGGACGGCGACCTGCTGCTCCTGGAGCGGCGCTTCAACATGGCCGAAGGCATCGGCATGCGGCTTCGGCGCATCAAAGGCGCCAATATCCGGCCGCAGGCCGTCGTTGATGGCGAGTTGCTGCTCGAAGGCACTTTCAACTCGCAGATCGACAATATGGAAGGGCTTGACGTGTTTCAGGCCGCCGACGGCACGACCCATATCATCATGGTGTCGGACGACAACCATTCGATCCTGCAGCGCAATCTGATGCTGGAATTCCGGCTCTCCGATAGCCGCATGCTCAGCGCGGCGTCAGATTGACGTCACATGTCCCGGCTATGCCATTGTCGCGTCGAGAGCAGCTTTCGGAGGGACAATCATGGTGCATATTCATATCATGGGTGCATCCGGTTCCGGCACGACTTCGCTCGGTCATACGCTTGCCGAACGGCTCGATATCGCCCATCTCGATACTGACGATTTCTTCTGGCTGCGGACCGACCCGCCATTCACGACGCCGCGTGACGCCGACGAACGCATTCGGCTGCTGCTTGCAGAAGCGGCACGGCATGACGGCTGGGTCCTCTCCGGATCGGCGCTGAAATGGGCGAGGCAGATCGAGCCTTTCTATGAACTGATCGTGTTTCTCAGGATCGAGCCGGAGCTGCGGATGGCGCGGATCCGCGCGCGGGAGATTGCCCGCTACGGAGACAGGATCGGGCACGGCGGTGACATGGAAATCAAAAGCGGGGAATTCATGGAATGGGCGGCAAGTTACGACACGGCCGGTCCGGAACGCCGCAGTCTTGCAGCGCATGAGCAATGGCTGGAAACGCAGACGGCCCCGGTCTTGCGGCTTGATTCGTCACGAGAGATCGATGATCTGGCTGCAGAGGTTCTGCTGCATCCCGCAATCGCCGCCGGAGCGGTCCGGCAGCGCCGTTGAAAGGCTTTAGCTGACGCGTGCGGGCTGCATCGGCCGCAGCACGTTCATCAGCGCGCCGTAAGGCAGCAGCATCACAAGGCCGACGATCATCTTGACGGCGAAATCGCCGATCGCCCAGGAAATCCAGCGCGGCGCCTCTACGGCAAAGACGCCGAGGACAGGAGCTGCTTCGAGCGCAAAGGGCTCGTTCGGGCCGAGGAAGACGAAAAACGCGGCAAAGGACAACGAGAAGAACATCACCGTGTCGAGCGCCGAGCCGATCAGCGAGCCCAAAAGCGGCGCGCGCCACCAGGCTTGGCGGCGAAGGCGGTTGAAAACGGCGATATCGAGCAACTGACCGGCGAGATAGGCCGAGCCGGAGGCGATGGCGATGCGTGGCACCGAGGTGAAGAAGGACAGCGTCACGCCGACGACGAACCCGGCAAAAACGACCTTGCGGGCTGCCTTCGGGCCGAACTGACGATTGGTCAGATCGGTGATCAGGAAGGCGATCGGATAGGAGAAGGCGCCCCAGGTCAGGATGTCGGCCAAGTTGATACCCGCGACTTCGGCGTTCAGTGGAAACTGGACGAGGAAGTTGGAGGCGACGACGACAAGCGTCATCAGTGCGACATAGGCAAGCGTATAGCGGGTCTTCAGCATTTTTTTATCCTGGGTGATGCCACCAGTTGGAGTGCCCAGGCAAAGCAAAAGGCTTGTCCGGCATCATCCGTCCAAGCCTTTTGAAGCCGTATGAAAGAAGGTCAGAAGCTTACGCAGCAGCGGCTTCGGCGGTCTTCTTCACAATCTGACGGCGCAGCAGGCGCGCGCGCATCGACAGTTCGTTTTCGCTTGCCTTGATCAGGAAGGCATCGAGGCCGCCACGATGTTCGACGGAGCGAAGAGCCGCAGCCGAAACGCGAAGACGATAACGCTGGTTGAGAGCGTCGGAGATCAGCGTTACCTGGCACAGGTTCGGCAGGAACCGGCGCTTGGTCTTGTTGTTGGCATGGCTGACATTGTTACCAGTCAGGACGGCCTTGCCGGTCAATTCGCACACGCGGGACATTGAACACCTATTCTTGTTTTTCTCGGGCCATCGAATTGTTATCCCCGGCAAAACCGGGCTCGCAATCCAACAGGCATGATTGGAAAGTTGCGGTTCTATAGTCAGAGAGGCTGCGCGCGTCAAGCCAAACCTTGGCCTTTCCCGCAATTCTGTCAAAAAGCTGCTGTTTTCTTCTCTTTACGGCAGGAGTATAGAGCGTTCGGCAGGGCTGCCGGCGCGCGGCAAGACAAGGCTTCACTCATGGCTCATTCGGGCAGACGCATTTTCATTTCGGCCATCGCCGCACTCCTTGCCATACCGGCATCGGCGGCCGAAATCCAGCATCAGACCGTCTATCGGGTGACGCTTGCCGGCCTGCCGATCGCGCGTGCGGCGTTTCTGACGCAGATCGAGGACGATCACTCTTACAAGATTGCCGGCGATATCAAATCCGCCGGGCTTGCCGATCTCGTCAAGACGATCTCGGCAAAGACCAGCGTCACCGGCGTCGTCCGTAACGATCGGCTGCAGGCGCTGAAATATTCGCTCTATTACAAGAGCGGCAAAAAGGCCCGCGTCTACGAGGTCAGCTATCGCAACGGCAACATCATCTCGGCAACGACGACGCCGCCGCCGAAACGGCCGAAGAACTGGATCGACGTCACGCCGGGCGACATGCGTTCGGTGCTCGATCCGATCTCCGGCCTTGTTTTCACCGGGGATACCAAGGTCTGCGCGCAGACGCTGCCGATCTTCGACGGCGAGACGCGCATGGACCTCGTGCTTTCGCCGAAAGGCGACGAGGATTTTTCGACCGAGGGCTTCAAGGGCAAGGCAGTCGTCTGCGGCGTGCGCTTCGTGCCGCGCTCCGGCTACAAAAAAGGCCGCAAGGACATCGACTATCTCAGCAAGAGCGACCGCATGGAGATCTGGTTTGCCAAGTCGGAGGCGGCCAATGTATATGCTCCGGTCTATGTGCGCATTCCCACGGAATATGGAATGGTGACGATCACTGCCGTCAAATATGGCAGTGTCAGCTGACGGAGCTTTCGCCTCCGTGAAGGGGGACAGGTGAAGCTTCGTGCCACGGTGGTCGGTTTTACGGCTATTCTGATGTGGTCGTTCCTGGCACTGCTGACGGCCGGCTCCGGAAAGATGCCGCCCTTCCAGCTTTCGGCCGTCTGCTTTGCGATCGGCAGCATTCCCGGCCTCGTCATGCTTGTCCTCAATCCGGCGCGGCTGGCGTTGCTGAAGCAGCCGCCAAAGGTCTGGATAACCGGTATTGCAGGCTTGTTCGGCTATCATTTCCTGTATTTCACCGCGCTCAGGAACGCGCCGGCGGTGGAGGCGGGACTGATCGCCTATCTATGGCCGCTCTTGATCGTGGTCGGCTCAGCGCTGCTGCCGGGCGAACGGTTGCGCTGGTATCACGTGGCGGGCGCGCTTGCCGGGCTTTGCGGCACCTTCCTGATCGTCGGCCGCAACGGCATCGATTTTGACGGCGCCTACGCGGTCGGTTATGGGGCTGCCTTCCTCTGCGCCTTCACATGGTCGGGCTATTCGCTGCTGACCAGGCGTTTCGAAGCTGTCTCCACAGATGTCGTCACTGGCTTCTGCCTTGCGACCTCCATCCTGTCCCTCTTCAGCCATCTCGGCCTGGAGGTGACTGTCTGGCCGGAAACCAGCGTCGAATGGGTGGCCGTCGTCGGGCTCGGCCTCTTCCCGGTCGGGGCGGCCTTCTATGCCTGGGATTACGGCGTCAAGAATGGCGATATCCAGATTCTCGGCGCGGCAAGCTATGCCGCGCCGCTGCTTTCGACGCTCATCCTGACGTTGTTCGGATTTGCCGAGCCGAGCTGGCGCGTTGCTCTCGCCTGCCTGCTCGTCACCGGTGGAGCGGTGCTCGCCGCCCAGGAAATGTTCCGCCGCAAAATTCCGGCGCATTCTGCGGCAGCGGAGTAGCCCTCAGTCGCCCGGCTTCCAATCCGCCGGCGCCATCTCAAAGCTCGAAAATTCGAAGCCGGGCGAGACAGTGCAGCCGACCAAGGCGAAGTCACCGAGCGGTTCGGCCGATTGCCACCAATTGGCGGGGATGATTGCCTGCGGCCGCTCGCCGGCGGCAAGGTCTGTTCCGAGCGTCAGGGTTTCGCTTGTCATCCCGTCCTGCGAGCGGTGCAGAGCCAGCGGTGCGCCGGCGTAATAATGCCAGACCTCGACCGCGTCATGGACGCGATGCCAGTGCGAACGCTGTCCTTTTGTCAGCAGATAATAGATCGCCGTCGAATGGCCGCGCTCTCCACCCGCCTTGTCGCGGAACGTCTGCACGTACCAGCCGCCTTCGGGATGCGGCTGCATGCCGAGCTCGCGAATGATCTTCTCAGGCGACATCAGAAATTGTCCTTGCGCTTCCGGATCTCGGCAAAGACCTCCTCGTTCGTCTTGCCTTCCATGATCAGATTGCGGCGGATCGCGGGATCGGCGGCGCGCAGAAACGGGTTCGTTTCCTTTTCCAGCCCGAGCGTCGTGGGGATGGTGAATTTGCCTTCGGCGCGCCGAGCTTCGATCTCGGCAGCGCGGCTTTTCAGGCGCTCATTGTCGGGATCGACCGTCAGTGCGAAGCGGGCGTTGGACAATGTATATTCGTGGCCGAAATAGACAGCGGTCTCGTCCGGCAGGACCGCGAGCTTCTGCAGGGAATGCCACATGTCGGCGGCGGGGCGTTCGAAAAGGCGGCCGCAGCCGAGGGCAAACAGGGTGTCGGCGGCAAAGAGCAGCTTGTCGTCGACGAAGTGATAGCAGATGTGACCGGCGGTGTGACCGGGGGTTTCAATGACCTTGACCGTGTGATCGCCGAAAAGAAAGCTGTCGCCATCGGCCATCGTTCGGTCGAGACCGGGAATGGCGATGGCCTCGTTGATCGGGCCGATGATCTCGCAGCGGAACTGCTCCTTCAGCGTCAGGTTTGCCGCGACATGATCGGTGTGGTGATGCGTGGTGAAGATGTGGGTGATCTTCCAGCCGCGCCGTGTTGCCGCTTCCAGGATCGGCGCCTCCTCCGGCGCATCGATCGACGCGGTAAATCCTGTCTCCGGATCGTGCACGAGCACGCCGAAATTGTCGGTGCGGCAGAGAAAAACGTCTAATTCCAAAGGTTTCATCTTTAAACAATCCCTTGTCCCACGACTCTCGCGGGAATGTAGAGACTCCGGCCTTGAAGTCCAACCGCCCGCTGATAACATTTATCGCGATGCACGCAGATATCGTCGACCTTCGTCAGTTCTACCACTCCGACCTCGGGCGTCTTGCCGAGCAGTCGATCGCCATGGCGCTCTCCTCGCTCTGGGTGCGCCTGCCACAGGAGCGTCTCGTCGGACTCGGTTATGCCGTGCCGTTCCTCGATCGATTCCAGGCCGATACCGAACGCACCTTCGCCTTCATGCCGGCCGGACAGGGGGCGGTGAACTGGCCGATGGGCTCGCTGTCGTCGACGACGCTGATTTTCGATGAGGAACTACCGCTGCCGGATTCCTCGATCGACCGGGTGCTGATGGTGCATTCGCTCGAGTTTGCGGAAAGCCCGCGCGAGACGCTGAAAGAGCTTTGGCGGGTGCTGGCACCGGGCGGGCGGCTTGTTATCGTGGTGCCGAACCGGCGCGGGGTCTGGGCCCGCATGGAACACACGCCCTTCGGCTCGGGCCGGCCCTATTCCCGCGGTCAGCTGACGCATCTGCTGCGCGAGACGAATTTCACGCCGGGTGCGACCGCCGAAGCGTTGTTCTTTCCGCCCTCGAAACTCAGAACCATCCTGCGCCTTCGCCGCGCTTTCGAGCGGATCGGCCGCACTTTATGGCCAGCCTTTTCGGGTGTCATCATCGTCGAGGCGCAGAAGCGGCTCTATCAGGGTTTGCCGGTCGCCGCCCGCGCCTCCCGCCGTGTCTTCGTGCCCGTTCTCGCGCCGCACGGCGTCCCGACCACACGCAACAGCTGAAGAACATGGGACACTCTCCGGTTGCTTGTGTCACGCCCATGCCTCTCGACAACAATCACATTCCGCTTTAATGCCACTTGGTCATTTTCCGGAAAATCCAAGGTCGACCCATGAGCGTTGAGATGAGCAAGCCCGTTCCGCGTCCCGGTATTCTCGATATCGCATCTTATGTGCCGGGCAAGGAACATGCGCCGGGTGTCGCCCGCGTTTACAAGCTCTCCTCCAACGAGACGCCGCTCGGCGCCAGCCCGAAGGCGATAGAGGCCGTCAAGGCAGCTGCCGACAATCTGGGACGTTATCCCGACGGGCAGGCGGTCGAACTGCGCGAGGCGATCGCCGCTGTACATGGCCTCAATCCGGCAAACATCCTCTGCGGCAATGGTTCCGACGAGCTGCTCGGCCTGTTGTGCCATGTCTATCTGGGCGCCGGTGACGAAGGCATCATCACCGAGCACGGCTTTCTTGTCTACAAGATCCAGATCATGGGCACGGGCGCCATGCCCGTCATCGTCAAGGAGAAGGACTATACCGTCGACGTCGACGCGATCCTGGCGGCGGTGACGGAAAGGACGAAGATCGTCTTCATCGCCAATCCCGGCAATCCCACCGGTACATACGTTCCCGTCAGCGAGATTCGCCGCCTGCAGGCCGGCCTGCCCAAGCATGTCGTCCTCGTGCTCGATGCGGCGTATGCCGAATATGTACGCCGCAACGATTATGAAGCCGGCATCGAGGTCGTATCGTCCAGTTCCAACGTAGTGATGACCCGCACCTTTTCGAAAGCCTACGGTCTTGCGGCTCTGCGCGTGGGCTGGATGTATGCGCCAGTGGAGATCGTCGACGCTGTGAACCGTGTACGCGCTCCGTTCAACCTGAATGCGGCCGCGATCGCCGCCGGTGCCGCGGCCATCCGCGACCAGGCCTTCGTCCAGCAGGCCGTGTCTTTCAACCAGATGTGGGTGGAGACGCTCACGGAGGCTCTCGAAGCGATCGGGCTGAAAGTGACGCCGTCCGTCGCCAATTTCGTCCTTATCCACTTCCCCGATATCGATGGAAAGCGCGCGGCCGATGCCGACGAGCTTTTGACGAGCCGCGGTTATATTCTCCGCGCCGTGCGCAGCTACGGCTTTTCCAATGCGCTGCGCATGAGCATCGGTCCGGAAGAGGCCAATCGCGGCGTCATTGCCACGCTGCGTGAGTTCATGGGACGGCAGGCATGAGCGTGCTGTTCGATCGCATCGCGCTGATCGGCATCGGCCTGATTGGCTCTTCGCTCGCCCACGACATCAGGCGGCTCGGGCTTACCAAGGAGATCGTCGTTGCGACACGCAGCGCCGAGACGTTGAAGCGCGCCGAAGAGCTCGGTCTCGGCGACCGCTATACGACCTCTTCGGCTGATGCTGTTCGAGATGCCGACCTCATCATCGTTTCGGTTCCGGTCGGCGCTTCGGAAAGCGTGGCGAAGGAAATCGCCGGCAATCTCAAGCCCGGCGCTATCGTCACCGATGTCGGTTCCACCAAAGCATCCGTCATCGCGCAGATGCAGCCGCATATGCCCGACAATGTGCATTTCATCCCCGGCCATCCGCTGGCCGGCACGGAAAAATCCGGCCCGGATGCCGGTTTCCCCGGCCTCTTCGAAGGCCGCTGGTGCATCTTCACGCCGGTTGCCGGCACCGACGAGACGGCGCTGAAGCGGCTGCGCGGCTTCTGGGAAGGGCTTGGATCGAAAGTCGACGAGATGGATGCGGAGCATCACGACAAGGTGCTCGCGATCGTTTCGCACCTGCCGCATATCATCGCCTACAACATCGTCGGCACCGCCGACGATCTGGAGACGGTGACGGAGTCCGAGGTCATCAAATATTCGGCCTCCGGCTTTCGCGATTTCACCCGCCTTGCCGCTTCCGACCCGACGATGTGGCGCGACGTCTGCCTGCACAATCGCGATGCGATCCTCGAAATGCTGGCGCGCTTCTCAGAAGATCTCGCCTATCTGCAGCGCGCGATCCGCTGGGGTGAAGGCGACAAGATTTTCGAACTCTTCACCCGCACGCGCGCCATTCGCCGCTCGATCATCCAGGCCGGCCAGGATGTCGACGCCCCCGATTTCGGCCGCCCCCACGCGCTGGATAAGAAGTAGACTCTCGCGATGGTGGAGGTGGCGAGCGCAAGTCAGGCGGATATCGACTGGCTGGCTCGCGAGGATGCCACTGCAGGCAAGGTGTGGGTATCGCGATGCGTCGCGCTTGGCGAATATCTCATTGCCAGGGAGGCCGGCGAGATCGTCGGCTTCCTGCGCTTCTCCCGCTTCTGGGGCAGGGTTCCCTATATGGAGGTGATCCGCGTTCTGCCCGGCCATCGCCGGTCGGGCGTCGGCACCGCGCTGTTTCTCGCCTGGGAAAGAGCCATGCGCGGCGAGGGCGCTCGGCTGCTGATGACGTCGAGCGAATGCGATGAGAGCCGGCCGCAGGACTGGCATCGCCGTAACGGATTTACAGAAACCGGTGCGATCGAGCTGCCTGGTCTGCAATCGGTGCCTGAGGTTTTTTTCATCAAGCGGATTGATTACGGCCTTTCCAGCACTCTAGCCCCGGAAAAGCCTTAGATCGGTGGGATCTGACCGAGCGGAATGAAGCCGCTGACGGTGGCATTGCCGCGATCGACGACGAGATCGACTGAGACCTTGTCTCTACCGCCGGCCAGCGCCTTCAGCATCTTCGTCGCCGTGTTGACGGTCGGAGCAAGATCCGGGAAAGCCTGTTTCAGGCTGTCGCCCCAGGGGCCGAGCCGTTCAATTTCCAGCTTGAACTTCCCGGAGAGAAAGCCTTGCTCGTCGAAGGAAAACGGGCCGGTGAGCGTCATCACCTTGCCGTCGCCGATGTCGGCAACGATGCGACGCAGTTCGCCGGCAGAACCATTGAGGCCGTTCGGGTCGCTGCCGTCGATCAGGCCGGCCTTGCCGGCAATCGTGAGATCGATGCTGGCAGAGAGTTTCGGGAAGAGCTGCGGCCAGTCCTTGATCGCGGTGTTCGCATCCTGCAAGGAGATCGCGCCGTCGAGATTGGCGCCGTTCTGGCGCAGGTGAATTTCGGTGCGAGCCGCGTCGAAGCTGATGGTCTGGCCGGAATAGGAGGAGACCGCCGTCGCCTTCAGGCCCTCGATGACAGTCGAGCTGCGATCGATGCCCTGCAGCCTGGTCGTCAGGCTCGCCTGCAGATTCGCCCATTGGGCCGAGACCGAAAGGCCGTTTGTGGTGCGGATTTCGGCCGGTGAATCGAGCTCCCAGACGATATGGCTCGGCGCATAGACCTGTGCGGCGGAGCGCAATGCGCCGAAGGTGGCGGAGACGCCGTTGACATTGTCGTCGACATCGACCTTGGAGCAGAACAGACCGATGCGGAAAGGATAGCCGCGGAATTCGATATCGGAGCATTCGCCGGTGACGCCTGCCTGATCGCGCGGCGCGATTGCTTTCAGCACCGTCGTTTTCAAGGCCGATGCGGCATAGAACCAGCCGCCGGTATAAAGCGCGATCACCAGGAGGATGCCTCCGCCCAGCAACCAAAATTTCTTGCTGTTGCCGGTTTGGCTGCTGCCGGATCGGCTTGACGCTGCCATGATGTTCTCCAATGGTGAATCGCAATGTGATTCCGGTCTGGCGTGCGATATGGACGAATTTTGGGTGTTTGGCTACGGCTCGCTGATGTGGAATCCGGGCTTCGAGTTCCTGGAGCGGGCAGAAGCTCTGGTGCATGGCTACCGGCGTTCGCTGTGCGTCCGATCCTTCGTCCATCGCGGCACGCGGGAAAATCCCGGCCTGGTCCTCGGCCTCGACAGGGGTGGCGCCTGCCGCGGCATGGCGTTTCGTATTTCGGCGCACAAATGGGACGAGGTGATCGATTATCTCCGCGCCCGCGAACTCGTCACCAATGTCTATCTGGAGCGCCGGGTTCGGCTGCAGTTTGCCGGCGGTCGCCGAACGGAAGCGGTTACCTACATCGCTGATCGCGACCACGAGCAATATGCCGGTACGCTCGATGCGCTTGCGGCCGCGCGGGTGGTGAACGAGGCCAAGGGGCAGTCAGGCCCGAACGACGCCTACGTCTTCAACACGCTTGCGCACCTGAGACAGATGGGCATTCGCGACCCGTGGCTGGAGCAGGTCGGCAACGAGGTGGAGCGGCTGCGGGCCGGCTGATCAGGCCGTCGCCGCCCTCACTTTGCGCAGCTCGGTCAGCCGAGCGACCGCTGTCGGCGGCAACGGCAGATGCGGATTACGGTCGACGGTGTCGATGAGGAGCTCGTCGCTTGCCCGTTCCGTGACCTCGATCAGATGAGCGAAGAAAGCATCGGGATCCATTCCCGGCATGATCGGCGGCAGGATCCTGACCTTGAAATGACCGGGATAACGGCGGACGCTCCGCCGCGGCCAGAAGAGGCCTGGATGCATCGCAACCGGCACGACGGGAATGCCAAGATCGCGGTACATGCGGGCGATGCCGTATTTATAGACCGGCTCGGCACCCGGGGGGCGGCGGGTGCCCTCCGGATAGATGATCAGCTGGCGGCCGGTCGAAAGCTCTTCCCTGGTGCGTTTCAGCACTTCTACCATCACCTTGCCGCGGGCGCCGCGGTCGACAGGGATCATGCGCTGCTTCTTCGCATACCAGCCAAAGAGCGGAATCCACATCAGCTCGCGTTTCAGGATGTAGACCGGATCCTTGAGGTCGGGCAGCAGCGCATAAGTGTCCCAGAAGGACTGGTGCTTCGGCGCCAGGATAAAACTGCCCTCAGGCAGGTTCTCCAGCCCCTCGATCTCGAAGGTCGTGCCGACGATCATGCGCATCAGCCAATGGTTGGAGCGCGCCCAATTCTTTGGGATCGCATAGGCGGTCAGCCGCGGCACCACGAAATAATAGGGCGAGAGCACGATCATCCGGATGATGAGATTGGCGTAGAAGATCGTGTTGAAGACGACGGAACGCAGGGCGATCATGAAATTATCCCGAGGCATGCTCATGCGACCGGCCTACACGATATTGCCCGTGATAAAAAGCGTTTGATGCCGCCCCGATGCAAAAGCTCAGTCTGCGCCGGATAAACTTGCCGAGCGCAGTCCGGTGTGACGGCCGAAGCCGGTGATATTGCGAGCGCCTGTTAACAGCACCTTTGCATATTCGGCGAGCATGACCCGCATCGCGTTCGGGTCGGTAAACCAGTTGCGGGTCTTCAAATCCGAATTGACCACCGGATAAGGGATGAATTCGATGTCCGGATCGACATAGGAGAGTTCTGCGAGGCTGCGCGGCATATGATAATTGTTGGTGACGACGAGAACGCTTCTGTATCCCCTGGCGTGGATCCAGTTGGAAGTTTCCTCGGCGTTGCCGATCGTGTCTATCGCATCGTGGCCGATATCGACGCAGCAGGAGAAAAGATCGGCCGAGCCTTGCGTCATTTTGCGAATCTGCGCCGGCGTCGTCGTCGGGTGGACGCCCGAGATCAGCAGTCGTTTGCCCGCCCCCTTCTGCAGCAGTTCCACGGCCTGGTCGATACGCTGGTAGCCGCCTGTCAGCACGACGATCGCGTCTGCCTTGGGCTCGGCCGGAGGCTTGAGCGTTGTCACGGAATCGGCAAACCGCAGAAAGCCGCCGAACACCAGGGCGATTGCCAGAACGCAACCAAAGCCGCCCCAGCGCAGCAGGCGGCGGATCGGACCGCGCCGCGGCGGCAGGCCCGCCGGACGATCAAGCTCCGGGTCCTGCCGAATCGGATTGCGTGTCGTATCGCCCATGGTCATGAATCGTGATTATACGCTGATTGCGGCGCGGAACAGACGCTTTCACGATAAAACGGCATGGCACGATCAACTTGCGATGCCGTCGGTGCGCGTCGGGTCCGAACGCAGTGTATCGATTTCATAGATCGTCCGCATGACGGTCAGCCGCGCCGTGACGGTCGTCAAGAGCGCGATGACGATCATCGTCGCGAAGATGCCGGCATAACCGAGTACGCCGACGGAGAATGTGCCGAACAGCGCCGTTGCCTGATCCGTCTCCGGTGTTGCCAGCGTGCGGCTCTGCCAGAAGCCGGCGGTGGCGAAAAAAAGAGCCGCAAGCGCGCTGCCGATCGCCGAGCCCTTGAAACTGATCTTCAGAAAATGCTTCTGAAATTCGGTGGCGACGAAGGAGCTCTCGGCACCGACGAAATGCAGCACTTCGACGATGTGGCGGTTGCCCGACAGCGCACCGCGCGTGGCGAAGACGACGGTGAGCACCATTGCCGAGAAAACCAGGAGCAGCACGCCGGTGCCGATCAGCACCGTCGTATGCGCCATGGAGACCAGCCGGTCAACCCAGGTGCGGTGATCGTCGAGGCTCGCCTGCGGAATGCTGTCCTTGAGGAGCCCTCGCATTGCATCGAAATCCGGCGGATTGTTTTCGTCGATGGTGATGACGACGAGACGGGGAACAGGCAGATCCTTGAGATCGAGGCCGGGGCCGAGCCACGGTTCGAGCAGCCGGGCGGTGGCTGCCTCGTCGACGATCTGGCCGCTTTTGGTGCCGACGAATGTCAGCGCCAGGTCGCGTGCCTGCGTCAGCGCTTTTTCCATATCGAGATTGTCGTCCGGCTTGATCTGGATGGTGATCTCGCGGGAGATCTGGCTCTCCCAGCTTGCCGCCGTCGAACGCACCATGCTGACGCCGCCGAGCGTCAGACAGGCAAGAAAGGCCATGATCGATATGACCACCATCAGGGCGTTGCCCTGGATATTGGAGGGCGGCAGGATCGGCGCGGTCGGGCGCACGCGCATTTCCGGCCGCTTCTGCTGGGCGGCAGGCTGAGCCGGCGCCTTCTCTCGGTTCCTGGACGGGGGTTCAGTCATAGATATCGAGATGCCCCTCCGAGAGGATCATACGGCGGGCTTCTACCTGTTCCATCAGCGCCAGATCATGGGTGGCGATGACAACCGCCGTACCAAGCCGGTTGAGTTCGAGGAAAAGATTGAGCAGGCGCCTTGCCATCGGCGGGTCGACATTGCCCGTGGGCTCGTCGGCCAGTAGGACTTCCGGCCGGTCCATCAGCGCCCGTGCAATGGCGGCGCGCTGCTTTTCCCCGCCGGAGAGGACCGGCGGCAGCACGTTGATGCGTTCGCCGAGCCCGACCCATTTCAAGAGTTCCAGAACGTCGGTTTTGTAGGAGCTTTCATCCTTGCCGCGCACGCGTAAGGGCAAAGCGACATTCTCATAGGTCGTGAGATGGTCGAGCAGGCGAAAATCCTGGAAGACAATGCCGACGCGCCGGCGCAGCAGCGGCAGTTCCGGCCGGGGAATTTCGGAAATGTCGCGCCCGAACATGCGGATCAGGCCACGTGTCGGCTGCAGCGACATGAAGAGCAGCCGCAGCAGCGAAGTCTTGCCAGCACCGGATGGGCCCGTCAGGAACTGAAAGGATTTCTTCGGAATGTCGAAGGTCAGGTCCCGGAGGATTTCCGGGCCCATGCCATAGCGCAAACCGACATTCTCGAAGTGGATCAACGGGCAGCTCAGTCTGTTCTTGGTTTCACCGCGTGACTTGTTAACCAACACCGTTAACAGCCGGTAAAGTTTGCCGAAAAGACGCCCGTTTAATGGCAATCTTTGCGAAGCATTAACCATTAAAATTTACGACTGAGGAGGATTCGTTTCAATGCCAAGATTTCTTGCGGCAGCGAAACCATGTGGACATCTGCGAGGCAGCCACCATGGAAGCATCCTCCTTCAGCCGCCGTACGCCGGGCCAGGCCTATGATTTCCTGCCGCCCGAACCCGTAGGCCGCCAGTATCGTTCGACACGTCCTGCTGATGTCTCCGACGCCGAATTCGTGACGGTCGGCAAAACCCGGCCGAAGGACTTCAGCACCAGGATCCATAACGACAACGGCAGGCGCATGGCGGCAGCGCGCGTCGCACGGCCGCCGCTCCTGTCGGCGATGGCTGCTTCCGCTCTGCGAAGGGCGGAATCCTGGCTGCAGCGAGCGTCGCCGCGCAGTTTCGCGGTGCTGGTACTGGCGCTCGCCGTGCTCGTTTTCGGGCTCGCAGGCGGCTTTTCCGGCCTTTCCGCCGCGGGCGCCTCCTCCGGAGCGCCGCTGCATTTCACCCATGTCACCGTGACGCCGCGTGATGCGAACGGCATGCGTGTGCTCGTCGTCAATGGCATCATCGAAAACGAAAGCGGCACAACGCAGACGGTGCATCCGATCCGCGCCGATCTGGTGACCGACGAACGACTGACGGCAAGCGTCGTCATCGATCCGCCCGCCGACGTCATCTACGACGGCCAAAGCCGTGGCTTTTCAGCCCGCGTCCAGCACGCCGGCGGAAAATTGCCGGAGGTCCGGCTTTCTTTCCTGCCGTAGAAATAACGGGTTTCGTGATGGCTTTCCGCCACAGGACGCACCAATCCCGTTGATTTCATGAGCGGCGAGGCTGTTTCAGGCGCGCATATGTGCTAACGGCTTACCCTTCTTTTCATGGAGCAAGCCCTTATGCCTGTCGTGCGCGGAAAAAATATCGAGCCGCTCTTCACCGCCGAGCAGATCGCGGAGCGCAATCATGCGATGGCGCGGGAGATCGCCAACGGTCCGACCAAGGACCTGCTCGTCATTGCCGTGCTCAAGGGCTCCTTCATCTTCGCCGCCGACCTGATCCGCGCCCTGCACGACAGCGGACTTGCCCCCGAGGTCGAGTTCATCACGCTGTCGAGTTACGGCACCGGCACCGTTTCGCAGGGCGTGCGCATCGTCAAGGATATCGACAGCGACGTACATGGCCGAGACGTCCTCCTGATTGACGATATTCTCGAGTCCGGCCGGACGTTGCTCTTTGCCAAGGAACTGCTCTTCGAACGTGGCGCGCGCAACGTGACGATCGCCGTGCTGCTCGACAAGCGGGTCAAGCGCAAGGAAAAGCTGGAGGCCGATTATGTCGGCTTCGAATGTCCCGATTACTTCGTCGTCGGCTACGGCATGGACGTTGCCTATGCATTTCGCGAACTGCCTTTCGTGGGCGTAGTGACCGGCGACGCCTGAGGGAATGCAGGCGTCGCTTCATTGCCGCGTGAAGACGGGTCGTTAACCATCTCGCCTATCGCTTCGCCATCTTTACCGATCGAAAAGGAAAGTCTGGTGATTTCCGTCGCGGGGCTGAAGACGGAGCAATGCACATATGGCAAGAATTCTGATTACGGAAGACGAGGATTCCCTGCGGTCTTTCGTAGCCCGGGCCTTGCGGCTTGACGGTCACGAGACCGATGAAGCGGCCGACGGCGCCGAGGGGCTGGAGAAGCTGAAGGACGGGGTCTACGATCTGCTGCTGTCGGACATCCGCATGCCCGTGATGGACGGCATCGAACTCGCCCATCAGGCGAAGGACGCCTTCCCCGCTTTGAAGATCCTGCTGATGACCGGCTATGCCGAGCAGCGCGAGCGCGCCGACGATCTCGCAGAAAAAATCATCGACGTCGTCGCAAAGCCATTTGCGCTTCCCGATATCCGCAAGGCTGTCGCCCGGGCACTTGTCGCTTAAAGCGCACGCCTATCTTTGACGGCGGTATAAGGCTTACTGGATGTCCAGAAGCCGTTCGAGATACCGCCGTTCCATTTCCTGTGGCGGATTGTTGCCGAGCTTCTCGCGGATCGCATCGAGAATTTCGCGTGCGCGCTGAACGTCGATTTCGTCAGGCACCTTCACGCCATCGTTGTCGATATAGCCGTTGGTCATGCGCGGTCGCCCCAACGGATCCCGGCCGTTCTGATCGCCCTGGCCGACTTGGCCGTTCGGGCCTTGTCCCTGCTGGCCCCGCTGCGCCTGCATCATCTGGTTCATCATGTCGCGAGCGCCCTGGCGAAGGGCTTCCAGCGCACGGCCCTGG
Source organism: Rhizobium atlanticum (assembly GCF_030182485.1). NCBI lineage: Bacteria > Pseudomonadati > Pseudomonadota > Alphaproteobacteria > Hyphomicrobiales > Rhizobiaceae > Rhizobium > Rhizobium atlanticum. The sequence goes on along the minus strand of NZ_JAQJCJ010000018.1, from coordinate 8,781 downwards.
TTCTCGACGGCCGTGTCGCCGCGGCCCTGGCCGAGCTCGCGGCCGGCGCCGTCCATCTCGCGTTGGGCCTGGCCGAAGCCCGGGCCGGGCTTCATGCCCATTTCGCCAAGTTTCTTCTGCAATTCCCCGAGCTGCTTGCCGAGGGCATCCTGCTGGGCGCGCAACTGCTTCAGCGCTTCTCTGAGCTGCTCGGCGGTCATCTGGTCGGAAGGTTTCTGGCCCTGACCTTGCTGGCTCTGGTCTTGCTGCCCTTGCTGCTGGTCCTGCGGTTCGCCAGTCTCTCCCGGCATCATATCGTCGAGCAGCGGATCGTTTTCGCCCATATCGGATTCGCCACGCTGCATACGGTCCTTGAGCTGCTGATCGAGGCGGAAGGTTTCTTCCATCAGCTTCTGCTGATCGCGCAGGATCTCGCCGAGCTTGTCGATCTGCTTGCGGGCTTCGCTGTTTTCCTGACCCTGCTGGCCCCGCTGCGGCCGGCCGGCCTGCAGGTTGTTCATCATGCGCTGCAATTCCGACAGCATCTGCTGTGCCGCGTCGCGATTGCCGGAGCGGGCGAGATTCTCGATCTGGTCCATCATCCGTTCCAGATCCTGCTGGCGCAGGATGTTCTGCGCGTTCTGGTTCGGCTGCATCGTCGGGGCATTCTGCATGCGTTCGGCAAGCTCCGTCAGATAGTCCTGCATCGCCTTGCGCAGCTCATCCATCAGCTTCTTGATCTCTTCGTCGGGCGCGTTGCGGTCCAATGCGTCTGCAAGCTTCTGCTGGGCTTCACGCAGCTTGCGCTCGGCAAGCGAAAGATCGCCGTCCTCCATGCCGAGCGCGATTTCCCAGAGATACTGGGCTGTATCCTTCAGCGCCTCCTCGCCTCTTGCCAGCTTCATGCGGGCCAAGGCCGATTCCAGCAGCAAGTAGTTGGTAAGCTTGGGGATGGTCTCCTCGGGACGGATGGTCAGCGCCTCGTTCAGCGCGATCGCCTGCGGCATCTTACGGGTATCGAGCGCGAAAACCTGCCGTTCCTCGGCGACAGCTGCGGCAAGCGGCTCGTTGAAGGGTCGCGACGGCAGCGTCATCTCGTAGGGCGGGCTGCGGCCGGTCTGGCCGGCGGCATCCTTGGCGACGAGGGTAATGCGCACCGGCTTGCCGGCAAGCGGATGTTCGGTCAGATTCCGGCTGGTCACGCCCTTGGCGTCGCGGGCGTTGCGACGGGGAATATCCAGCCGGTACTCCGGCAGCGGATATAGCGGCGTCGCCGTCGGATCATTTTCCAGAGGAACGATCTCCGCATGGGCCTCCTGGACGCCGTAATCGTCCTTGACGGTGAAGCCGACTTCCAGCGCGCCGTTGACGCTTGCCTTCGGCATGCCGTCAAAGGCGATTTCAGGCGCCTTGTCAGGCAGCACGTCGAAGCTCCAGCGGCGACCGTTGACTTCGAGCGCGCCGTTTTCCCCAAGCTTCATCACATGCGTCTGCGCGATGAGGGCATTATTGGCAGGCGCGCCGGCCGTCGGCTGCTCGCCGGCAGGCGCGCTTGCCTGCTGTGGCTTTGCGTCAGCCTGCACGGCGATATCCCGCGCCTCGCCGTTCGCCTTGCGGAACACGACCTTTTCGGCCGTCTTTCCGCCGCTGACGCGCACGGTGAGGCCGGAGAACTGCGGAACGCCGATCGGCGCCTGTTCGCTGCCGTCGGCAGTCAAGTAAACCGGCGCGCGACCGGTATAGGAGGGCGGCGTCACCCAGGCATCGATGCGCACCGCCGGATCGACCGCCACCTGTTCGGGCGCTGACTGCAATGCGTCACTGACCGAGCCACCGTTGAGCGACAGCGAATAGCCAAAAGCGGTGACAACAAGCAGAGCAGGGATGGCGCGCAGGGCGAAGCGGTCATATGTGGCGATATCAGGCCGCGGCATGCCGGCATCGAGTGCTGCGATCTTTTCGGCCATGCGCACCTGGTGCTCACGCCAAAGTGCCCGCGAAAAGGGTGTGTCGTAGGCCGGCTCGTCTTCCTGGACGGCAACCGGCTGGTGCGGCAGGCCGTTGCGCTCTTCCAGCATGCGATCGGCTTCAGCGGTTTTCGGCCAGCGCAGATGGCGGAAGGGAACAAGCGAGACGAGGAACGCCGCGGCAAAGGCGATCAGCAGCAGGATGCGCAGCCAGTCCGGCACGTTGCGGAAGATACCGAACCAGGAGGCCGAAAGATAAATGGCGACGATGGAGAGGACCGGCATCAGCAGCGGCAGCAGTTGCTCGAAGAAGAGCACGGTGCGCGCCAGCAGGCGTTTCGTCGTTACCAGCCGGGCAAGCGAGGGACGGAGCGCAAATGCACCCTTCCTCTGCCTTGAGGGGCTTGTCATCGGTCCGGTCTCCGCGATCTGGCGTTCTGGTACAGAGGGCGCTTCCGGCGATTGCGGGGCAATACGCTCATGAACGAAAGGATAACACTCTTTGTGGCGAAGGCGAGGGCGAACGGGCAGGAATACCGCCTTTTCACGTTTATTCGCCGAAAAGTGATGGTGCTGCTAAAGCGCGCCGCGATCTTTCAGATTCGCTTCTTGCGCTTTAGCTCTATGCTTTACGGATGTCGTTAACGCAAAATCGCCTCACACTTTTGAGCGACATGCTCTAGTCGAGCCAGGCCGGAACGGAATCGAGGCTGATCAGGTCGGCATAGGTCCTGCGCGGGCGGATCACATGAAAATCGCTGCCCCTGACCAGAACTTCGGGCACCAGCAGGCGGCTGTTATAGGTGCCTGCCTGCACCGCGCCATAGGCGCCGGCAGTGCTGACGGCCATCAGGTCGCCGGGCTTCGGCATCGCCATTTCGCGGTCGAGCGCCAGATAATCGCCGGTCTCGCAAACGGGGCCAACCACGTCGGCGCGGATGCGCGGCGCGTTTGCTGCCGATATCGTCACCGGACGGATCTCGTGATAGGCCTCATAGAGCGTCGGTCGAATGAGGTCGTTCATCGCACCGTCGACGATGACGAAAGTCTTCTCGCCGCCGTCCTTAACATAAAGAACTTCGGTCACGAGAATGCCGGCATTGCCGACGATCAGGCGACCGGGTTCGGTGACGATCTTGCAGTTCAGGCCGCGAAGCTGGTTCTTGACGATCGCCGCATAGGCATCGGGCAGCGGCGGCGGATTGTTGTCATCCTTATAGGGAACGCCAAGGCCACCGCCGATATCGACGTGATGGATGGAGTGGCCGTCGGCACGCAATGTCGCGACGAGATCGCGCAGCAGCTTGAAGGCGTCGTCGAAGGGCTGCAGCTCGGTGATCTGGCTGCCGATATGCATGTCGATGCCCGTGACTTCGATGCCGGGCAGCTTGGCGGCATGGGCATAGATGGCGCGGGCGCGATCCCAAGAGATGCCGAACTTGTTTTCCTTCTTGCCGGTCGAGATCTTCGCATGCGTCTTGGCATCGACATCCGGATTGATGCGGAAGGAGACCGGCGCCTTCTTGCCGGCGTTGACGGCGCGCTGGTTAAGAATCTCCAGCTCAGGCTCGGATTCGACGTTGAAGCAGTAGATGCCAGCCTCGAGGGCGAAATCCATCTCCTGCGGCGTCTTGCCGACGCCCGAAAACATGATGCGGCTCGCCGGAATGCCGGCGGCAAGTGCACGGCGCAGTTCGCCTTCCGAAACGACGTCGATGCCGGCGCCGAGGCGTCCCAGGGTCTTCAGCACGGCTTGGTTCGAGTTCGCCTTCATCGCATAGCAGACCATGGAGTCGACATCGGCGAAGGCTTCCGAGAAGACGCGATAGTGGCGCTCCAGCGTTGCGGTTGAATAGACGTAGAACGGCGTGCCGACCGCCTTGGCGATCTCCGGAACGGGGACGTTCTCGGCGTAAAGGATGCCGTCGCGGTAATCGAAATGGTTCACGGGGTGCGCGCCTTAAAGGAGGGGGTCAAGGAGGAAGGGCTTGTCAACGGTGCCGGGCTGTTTCGTCGGCTTGGAAACGTCGCCTTCCTTCGTCGCCGCAGCACTCGGCGGATCGAGATCGCCCTTACGTCCGCATCCGGCACCGGCAAGGCCGATGACGGCGAGCACCGCCGTCAGGCGGATGAGGTGCGGCAAGCTCTTCTGCATGGATATCCTCTTGTGCGGCCTATGGCTGATATCGTTCATCGAACGACGGGATCTTCATAGCGAAGTTTCTCAGCCTTGTGCACCCTGATTGTTGGGCGGTTTCGAGCGCTGGCAGAAGGGCGAGGCGGCTTTCGGCCTGCCCTGTACCCTCAATTGCGGGCGCGCCAGAAGGCGATCTGCTTGCGGACTTCGGACGGGGCCGTGCCGCCGAAGCTCTTGCGGCTGGCGACCGAGGCTTCCACCGTCAACACGTCGTAGACCTTGTCGGTGATTGCAGAATGGATCGCCTGCAGGTCGGAGAGCGGCAGTTCGGCAAGATCGCAGCCCTTGCTTTCGGCGAGCGCCACGGCGCGGCCGGTGACGTGATGGGCATCACGGAAGGGCAGGCCCCCTTCGCGCACCAGCCAGTCGGCAAGATCGGTCGCCGTCGAAAAACCGGAGCCGGCCGCCGCCTTCATGCGCGCGGTATTGACGGTCATGTCGCGCACCATGCCGGTCACGGCGGCAATCGCCAGTTCCAGGCTCTCGGCGGCGTCGAACACCTGCTCCTTGTCTTCCTGCATATCCTTTGAATAAGCGAGCGGCAGGCCTTTCATGATCGTCAGCAGCGCGATCAGCGAGCCGTTGATGCGGCCGGTCTTGGCGCGCACCAGTTCGGCTGCGTCTGGATTCTTCTTCTGCGGCATGATCGAGGAGCCGGTCGAGAAGGCGTCGGACAGGCGCACGAAACCGAATTGCGGGGTCGACCAGATGACGATCTCTTCCGCGAGGCGCGACAGATGCATGCCCGTGATCGCGGCGATCGCCAGGAATTCGATGGCGAAGTCACGGTCGGAGACCGTATCGATGGAATTGCGGGTCGGCTCGCGGAAACCCAATGCCTTGGCCGTCATATGGCGATCGATCGGATAGCCGGTGCCGGCAAGGGCGGCAGCGCCGATCGGGCTCTCGTCCAGATGCTCGATAGCATGGCGCACGCGCGAGCGGTCACGGCCGAACATTTCGACATAGGCCATGCAGTGATGGCCGAAGGTGACGGGCTGGGCGGTCTGCAGATGGGTGAAGCCCGGCATGACGCTTTCGGCATGTTCCTCGGCACGGTCGAGGAAGGCGGCGATCAGGCCGGTCAACATCCGTTCGGTCTTCTCAAGCTCTTCCTTCACCCAGAGACGGAAGTCGAGCGCCACCTGATCGTTGCGCGAGCGGGCGGTGTGCAGCCGGCCGGCCGCCGGACCGATCAGCGTCGCCAGGCGTGCTTCGATATTCATATGGATGTCTTCGAGCTGGCGGGAGAATTCGAAGTTGCCGCTTTCGATTTCTGACAGGATCGTGTTTAGCCCGTGAACGATCTTGTCCTTATCGTCTGACGAAATGATCCCCTGATGGGCGAGCATCGTCGCATGGGCGACGGAACCACGGATATCCTGCGCGAATAGCTTCTTGTCGAAACCGATCGAGGCATTTATCTCCTCCATGATCGCGTCCGGGCCGGAGGCGAAGCGCCCACCCCACATCTGGTTGGAGGATTTGGTGTCCGTGGTGTTCTCGGCCATAAGATGCCCGTCCTGGAGAATGAAATGACGACAAAAAAACCCTTCGGCCTGCCGTCCGGAAAACTGATCGCAATCGCCGCCGTCGCAGGTGTCGTTGCAGGTGCGGCAGCGGTATACGTGAAGGAGACGGGCATTGGCAATGGCATCGGCAGCAGCGCTTCGGCCGAATGCCCGCTGGCAAAGGAGCGCGCCGCCGATCTGACGCCGCTGATGAAGGGGCAGGTCGCTGCCATGGTTGCCGCCAACGAGCCGCGCAAACTGGCGACGGTTTCCTTCAACGGACCGGATGGTAAATCGCTGACGCTCGATCATTTTGCCGGCAAGACCGTGCTGCTCAATCTCTGGGCCACATGGTGCGTGCCCTGTCGCGAGGAGATGCCGGCGCTGAACGCGCTGGAAAAGGAAATGGGCAGCGACAAGTTCCAGGTCGTGCCCGTCAATATCGACACTGGCAATGATGAGAAGCCGAAGACTTTCCTCGCCGAGACCGGTGTCGATGCGCTGCAGCTTTACCGCGACAATACGATCGGCGTCTTCAACAGCCTGAAGAAGGAAGGTCTCGCTTTCGGCCTGCCAGTGACGCTGCTGCTCGACGACAAGGGCTGCCTGATTTCGGCCATGAACGGGCCTGCCGCTTGGGACAGCGAAGATGCAAAGGCGCTGATCAAGGGTGCGATCGGATCGTGAGTGCGCTCAGGAGTCCCCATCTCCTCTTATGAGGAAGACGCCCGCGAGTCCGATAAGGACGCAGCATTGCAGCAGGAACATGGGTGTTTCGGTCGACATGGCATTCCTCCCGTTCCGGCAAGGAAAGCATTTAGCGGGCGTGCGGTCCACTCGCCCTTTCTGATGATCTCTTATCGGGTCGGGACGGGCACTTCGCCACGATAATCGTAGAAGCCGCGGCCGGATTTGCGTCCGAGCCAGCCGGCTTCGACATATTTCACCAGCAGCGGGCAGGGGCGATACTTCGAGTCCGCCAGCCCGTCGTGCAGCACCTGCATGATCGAGAGGCACGTGTCGAGGCCGATGAAATCGGCAAGCTGCAGCGGCCCCATCGGATGGTTGGCGCCGAGCTTCATCGCCGTGTCGATGGCGTCGACGGTGCCGACACCTTCGTAGAGCGTATAGATCGCCTCGTTGATCATCGGCAACAGAATGCGGTTGACGATGAAGGCCGGGAAGTCCTCGGCGACGGTGACGGTCTTCTCCAGCGAGCCGACGAATTCCTTGGCGGCGGTGAAGGTCTTCTCGTCGGTCGCAATGCCACGCACCAGCTCGACCAGCTTCATCACTGGCACCGGGTTCATGAAATGTATGCCCATGAAGCGCTCGGCGCGGTCGGTGGCAGCAGCAAGACGGGTGATGGAAAGCGAAGAGGTGTTCGTGGCCAGCAGCGCTTCCGGCTTCATCACCGGGCAGACCTGGCTATAAATCTTGCGCTTGACGCTTTCGTCCTCGGTGGCCGCCTCGATGACGAGATCGGACGGGGCGAGATCGTTGACATCGGCGGAGCCTGATATGCGCGACAGGGTCGCCTTGCGTTCCTCGTCGGTCATCTTGCCGTTCGTCACCAGGCGGGCGAGATTGCCGTTGATGGTGGCGAGGCCGGATTCGATGCGGTCCTGCGAGAGATCGTAGATGTGAACCCTGTAACCTGCGGCGGCCGAAACATGCGCGATGCCGCAGCCCATCTGGCCAGCACCGATAATACCAATATTCTTCAACACCGCATTCATCTCCAAACCCCCGCCGGCAGTCGCCCCCGCGTTGCCGTATTATATTAGCAATACTGCCGGACGAAAGATCGCCCGGCAGTAAGTAGTAGACCGATAAAAGACAATTTTCCAGTCATTCGCAAGTGCGAAAGAAAGGCATTTGCCTCGCTCAGAGCGCCTTTTGCAATTCCGGCAGCGCGTCAAAGAGATCGGCGACGAGGCCATAGTCAGCAACCTGGAAGATCGGCGCCTCCTCGTCCTTGTTGATGGCGACGATCACCTTCGAATCCTTCATGCCGGCCAGATGCTGGATGGCGCCGGAGATGCCGCAGGCGATATAGAGATCGGGCGCCACCACCTTGCCGGTCTGGCCGACCTGCCAGTCGTTCGGGGCATAACCGGCATCGACGGCAGCACGGCTGGCGCCGACGGCAGCACCGAGCTTGTCGGCAACCGGCAGGATGACCTCCTTGAACTTCTCGGACGAGCCGAGTGCGCGGCCGCCCGAGATGATGACCTTGGCCGAGGTCAGTTCCGGACGTTCCGACGCCGACAGGGCATCGGAGACGAAACGCGACAGGCCCGGATCGGAGACGGCCGGGATCGCCTCGACCGTTGCCGAACCGCCTTCCGCTGCCGAGGCGAAGGAAGCGGTGCGCACGGTGATCACCTTCTTGGCGTCGCTTGATTGCACCGTCTGGATTGCGTTGCCGGCATAGATCGGCCGCTTGAAGGTGTCGGCGGAGACGACCTCGATGATCTCCGAGACCTGGGCGACATCGAGCAGGGCTGCCACCCGCGGCAGCACCGTCTTGCCGACCGAGGTGGCGGCCGAGACGATCGTGTCATAGGAGCCGGCAAGCGAGACGATCAGCTCGGCCAGCGGTTCGGCGAGATTGTTGGCAAGCGCGTCGCTTTCGGCGAGCAGCACCTTGGAGACGCCGGAGAGTTTTGCCGCCTGATCGGCCGCAGCCCTGGCAGCCTTGCCGGCAACCAGCACATGCACATCGGGGCCGATCTGGCTTGCGGCCGTCAGCGCCTTGGCGGTCTGGTCGGAAAGGTGATTGCCGTCATGATCGGCCAGAAGAAGAATGGTCATGATAGTTGCTCCTGTTCCAGCCCGATTACAGCACGCCGGCTTCGTTCTTCAGCTTGTCGACGAGTTCGGCGACCGACTTGACCTTGACGCCGGCCTTGCGGCCGGACGGCTCCTCGGTCTTCAGCACCTTCAGCCGCGGCGCCGTGTCGACGCCGAAATCGGCAGGGCTCTTCTTGTCGAGCGGCTTCTTCTTCGCCTTCATGATGTTCGGCAGCGAGGCGTAACGCGGCTCGTTCAGTCTGAGGTCGGTGGTGATGACCGCCGGCAGCTTGATCTCGATCGTCTGCAGGCCGCCGTCGACTTCGCGGGT